>DAOUPQ010000012.1 GCA_030626085.1 Flavobacteriia bacterium | reverse complement strand
TAAGTTATTGATTTTGTAACCTTTGGTAGCGGTTTTGACTTGGCTGAAAAAGTTGCTGCACTTCTACCCGGAATTCCTTAAGTCCAGTTTTTTAAAACTTATGGAACCGCAATGGTTAAAACAAAAGGTGTTGAATTAGAATTTGTTGGTGCAAGAAAAGAATCTTATAGTGAGGATAGCCGAAATCCAAATGTAGAACCCGGTACTTTGCAGGATGATCAAAATCGTAGAGATTTCACGATTAATGCGATGGCTTTGAGTTTGAATAAAGACGATTACGGTAAGATGTTAGATCCGTTTAACGGAATAAATGATCTTGAAAATAAGATTATTAAAACTCCTTTAGATCCGGATATAACTTATAGTGACGATCCTTTACGTATGATGCGTGCTATTAGATTTGCATCGCAATTAAATTTTACAATTGAAGAAGAATCTTTAAAATCAATTTCAAGGAATGCAGGTAGAATAAAAATAATTACAAATGAAAGGATTGTTGTAGAATTGAATAAGATTTTGATGAGCAAAAAACCATCGATTGGATTTAAACTTCTGCAAGACACAGGTTTACTTAACTATATTTTACCCGAACTTACAGCCTTAAAAGGAGTTGAACAGGTCAAGGGTCAAAAGCATAAAGATAATTTTTATCACACCTTGCAAGTTATTGATAATATTGCCAAAAAAACCGATAATTTATGGTTGCGGTGGGCTGCATTATTACACGATATTGGTAAAGCACCTACAAAAAAATTTGATAAAAATATAGGGTGGACATTTCACGGACATGAATTTATTGGATCAAAAATGGTAAAAAAGATATTTAAACGTTTGAATATGCCATTGAATGATAAAATGAAATATGTTGAAAAAATTGTTATGTTGAGCTCTCGTCCCGTAATCTTAGCCGAAAATGTTACTGATTCAGCAGTCAGACGATTGGTTTTTGATGTAGGTAATGATATTGAGGATCTTATGACACATTGTGAAGCAGATATTACTACTAAGAACAAGCAAAAAGAGGATCAATACCTGAATAATTTTAAATTGGTTCGTCAAAAAATTAAGGAAGTTGAAGAAAGAGATCGGGTTAGAAATTTTCAGCCACCTGTTTCAGGTGATATTATCATAAAAACTTTTAATTTAAAACCCGGTAGAGAAATTGGCACTTTAAAAGAAGCTATTAAAGAGGCTATTTTAGAAGGATATATAGCCAATGATTATGATGAAGCCTTTGACTATATGCTTAAAAAAGGAAAAGAAATGGGATTGAAACAGAGCTTAAGGTAGAAAGTTTAAAGTAAAAAGTAGAAAGTAAAAAGTTTTTTTGCTCTTAGGAAAGTGGGGCCTGAAGTCAGAAAATATACTTTAGTGAATAAGAGATTGAGAGATAGAGTGAAGTATCTTTGAGATCTTAGCGAGTAAAACAATTAAGAGTTTTTATTGATATGATTATTTCTTAATTTGCCTCAAGTTATCAAAACTATCGAATACGTATTTATCGGCAAAGTAGATACTTAAAAATACACTTATTATTGATGAAGAAAAGACCGTTATCATCAACATAATTTGGTATTTTACAGCAATAACCGGACTGCTGCCACCAAGAATCTGACCTGTCATCATTCCTGGTAAAGAGATTAAACCAACAATTGCAACACTTGCAATTACCGGATTAAAGGCGTTTTTTAAGGCTTCTTTTTTAAAAGGAAACAAGGCTTCATTTCTTTTTGCTCCATTTGCCAGATACCATCTATATAATTCTTTTTCTTTTTTAAGTTTATTGTAGTAAGTGTTTAAAGAAATAATTATTGTTTTAATTGAATTGCCTAGTAACATTCCTGTGATTGGGATAAAATATCTGGCATCAAAAATATTGGGTAATTTTATTATAAATCCTAAGAAAAAAGCATCTGTTATAATTACACTCATTAATAGTGCAATAAATACAGGAAGAAAGAATATTTTTAATTTTAATTCACTTCGCTTGACAACTGTATAACTGGCTAATACTGTCATTACCAAAACCCAAGAAACATTTAATAATGCACTGTTTAGATCAAATATAAATTCCAAATAAAGACCAACCAAAAGTAGTTGGATCGTCATTCTAACAAAAGCTAAAAAGGAGTCTTTTACCAATCCGGTTTTATAATACCAAAGAATATAAAAAGGTATTATTAGAATAATGTATCCTAAAAATAAAGATAGATAATCTATGTCAATTACGCCTTTCATATTTGTTTTATAATGAGATAATTCTATCTGATTCTTCTATCCAATAGGGGTCATGAGAAGCGGCAATAACAGTTAGGTTCTTTTGCGATAAAACATAATCAGTTATCCGTTTTTTATTGTTTTCATCTAAGTTAGATGTGGGTTCGTCAATGATTAGTATTGGTTTTTTTAATAATAATGCAGTTGCTAATAAAATACGTTGCTTTTGACCGCCGGAAATTTCATCAATTTCATTATTTATAATATCAGGTGAAAGGTTAAATTCACTAAATATTTGATTGATCATTAAGGTAGTAGGATAATTAGCTTTATTGCTTTTAAAAGTAAATGGTGTGTAAATAATTTCACTGATGTTATTAAAGTATAAGGCTGTTTCTTGAGGCAGCCAGGCAATATTGCTTCTAATTTCAGTAATATTTTTAGATTCTAATTTTTTTTCGCTCCAAAAAATTTCACCATTAGTAAGTGGTACAAAACCTGTAATTGCATTTAAAAGAGTAGTTTTTCCTCTACCAGACTCACCGGTTATTGCAACTTTTTCACCTCGATTTAATTGAAAAGAAAGATTATAAATTATATTTTTATTATTATATACAATTGAAATATTATTAACCGAAATTATTGGAGCTTCCAAGGTGATTATATTTAAATTTAAAGGTAAGGATTAATTAAAATTTTATAATTAATCTTTTAGAATGTTTCTCGAAATAACTAATTTCTGAATTTCGGTGGTACCTTCTCCAATTGTACATAGTTTTGCATCACGATAGAATTTTTCTACAGGATAATCTTTTGTATAACCATAGCCACCATGAATTTGAACCGCTTCATTTGCTACTTTAACACTTACTTCTGATGCATACATTTTTGCCATAGCGCCAATAGTAACAACTCTTTCACCTTTATTTTTTAAATATGCTGCTTTGTGCAGTAATAATTCTGAGGCTTCAATTTCGGTTGCCATATCGGCTAATTTGAATGAAATACCTTGAAAATGACTTATTGGTTTTCCGAATTGCTCGCGTTCTTTTGAATATTTTAAGGCAGCTTCATATGCTCCTTTAGAAATGCCAAGTGATAATGCACCAATTGAAATTCTTCCTCCATCCAGAATTTTTAATGATTGAATAAAACCATCGCCAATTTTACCAAGAATATTATTTTTGTGTACCCTACAGTTATCAAAAACCAGCTCGGCGGTTTCTGAAGCTCGCATACCCAATTTATTTTCTTTTTTCCCTGAAGTAAACCCAGGTGTGCCTTTTTCAATAGCAAAGGCTGTCATTCCGTGTGAATCTCCTTTTTTACCGGTTCGAACAATCACAACAGCAATATTTCCACTTTTACCGTGGGTTATAAAGTTTTTAGCACCGTTGATAATATAATAATCGCCATCTTCAACGGCTGTAGTACTCATATTTCCGGCATCGCTACCTGTATTGTGTTCGGTTAAACCCCAAGCGCCAATCCATTTGCCAGAAGCTAATTTTGGAAGCCATTTTTTCTTTTGTTCCTCGTTTCCAAATTCTAATATATGATTGGTACACAAAGAATTGTGTGCAGCAAGAGATAAGCCAATAGAAGAATCAACTTTTGAGATCTCTTCTATTACTGTTATGTATTCGTGATATCCTAATCCTGAGCCTCCATATTCTTCAGGAACCAGAACTCCCATAAACCCCATTTCACCTAACTTATGAAATAGATCTATAGGAAAAGTTTGCTTTTCATCCCAATCCATCATAAAAGGTGAAATATGTAATTTTGCAAAATCACGAATTGACTCTGCTATCATTTTTCGGGTTTCTGAAACTTCAAAATTCATTTTTAAAAAATTTAAAATGTAATTAACTATTCCTCTGTTTTTTATCGATCATTCTCATTTGGCTGTCAAATATAACGCTATTCTATCAAATTTTTCTAATGGAAATGAGTCAATTTTTTCCAATTCATTGACAGATGTAAATAAGCCAATTTCATTTCGATAGTTAACTATTTTTTTTGTCAAGCCATAATCTATATATGGCAAATGAAGTATTTCTTTAAAAGTAGCTTTATTAAGGTCTAATTTTTCAATATTAGGTCTATCAAATACAGTGTATTGTTTTAAAACTTTATCAGCAACTTCTTTATCTAGATAATAAACTTCATATAGTTGATTATTAAAAGAATAACCTTTTAATAAATTGCGATAATCAATAATTCTTTTAGCCAATTTCTCACCAATTCCATTAATGCTTTGTAATTCACTTGCGCTTACAGTATTGATATCTTTTTTAATGAGATATTCTTTTTTTCCTTTCTTTTGTGGTGCATTTTTTACCCATTCTGGGAATTTAAAAAAAGGAGAAATTTTAGCTGATAAACTATCACTAATTCCGGTTATTTCTTGAAATTGGGCTGCAGAATTTATAAATTTTCCACCTTTTCTATATGTAAAAAGTTTATCGATTTCTTCTACTTTTAATCCCAATTGATATGCTTTAAAATCGGTTAAATAATTTGGATTAAATGGAAAGGTCTTAAAATCAGATTTTTGTTGTTTGATTTTTTTTAAGGAATCAATCTGAGCCTGAAACTCTTTTATTTCAGCTGTATCAGTTTTTATTATTTCATCAGAAGAAAAATTGTAAAAGAAAAATATAAATTGAAGGATAAATATGATGAAAATTAACAATAAAATCCCATTTCGTTGGCCTTTGTTATACCTGAAATGGGATTTAAAAGAATTCATAAATTAAGAAATGTTTAACCCTTTTTGTTTTTTATAGCCTGCATATACTTTGTTAGTTCTTCTTTTATTTTAGGAGATAATAATACCAACCCAATCATATTTGGAACTACCATTGCAAATATCATCGCATCTGAAAAATCTATAACAGCTCCTAAACTTATACTTGCACCTATAATTACAAATAATAAAAACAATATTTTGTAAACCAGATCGGTAAATTTTCCTTTACCAAATAAAAATTTCCAGCCTTGCATACCGTAATAAGACCAAGAGATCATAGTTGAAAATGCAAATAATATTACTGCAATTGTTAGAATAATAGAGAAATGAGGTATAACAGAATCAAAAGCTGTAGCCGTTAATTCAACACCTTGTTTTACTTCAACGCCGTAATCAAAAAATCCACCTTTAATGTTAGTAATGATCAATACCAAAGCAGTCATTGTACAAATTACAACAGTATCAATAAAAGGTTCTAATAAAGCAACGATACCTTCGCTGGCAGGATATTTAGTTTTTACAGCTGAATGTGCAATAGCTGCTGAACCGACACCGGCTTCATTTGAAAAAGTACCCCTTCTAAAACCTTGAATCAAAACACCAATAAAGCCACCGGCTATACCACTACCGGTAAATGCGCCATCAAATATTAATCCGAAAGCTTGAGGAATCAAAGGAATATTAAATAGTATGATAACCAGTGCTGCACCAACATAAATAACAGCCATAAAAGGAACAATTTTCTCTGTAACTGAAGCTATTCTTTTTATACCACCTATAATTACTACAGCAACGATTGCAGCCATAACCATACCAAAATACATTCCTGCATTAGCATCTGTTAAACCAAAAAGTTGCACAAATTGTGCTGAAGCCTGATTTGCCTGAAACATATTTCCACCTCCAAATGAGCCTCCAATAACCATTATTGCAAAGAAAACAGCTAGTATTTTACCTAAAAAACCTAAACCTTTTTCTTTTAAACCTTTTGTTAAGTAATACATCGGTCCACCATAAACTGTACCATCTTTGTCAACATCTCTGTATTTTACACCCAAAGTACACTCTGCAAATTTTGATGACATACCTAATAAGCCGGCAAGGATCATCCAAAAAGTAGCTCCAGGGCCACCAATTGATAAGGCAACTGCAACACCGGCAATATTTCCTAAACCAACAGTAGCTGATAAGGCAGCTGTCAATGCCTGAAAATGAGTCACTTCACCTTCAACTCCTTCCATTGCAATGGTTTCAAACACATCGCCACCAGGAGTTTGATCACCATATGATTTTTCAACTTCATGATGATCAATATCATCATATTTTCCTTGCAAAACTTTTATTGAAGTGCCAAATAATCTAAATTGAGGAAACCCAAATGCTAAAGTAAAATAAATTGCACCACCCAAAAGTATGATTAAAACCCAGGGTATTTTCATTGTTTCAGTAAATGGAATTTCATAAAATATTAGATCTACGAACCAACTTGTGTATTTTTTAAAATTTTCATCAATAAGCGCAGAAGTACTTTGTTCTTGTGCAAAACCTATTAATGGAGAAATTATAAACATCAATGAAAGGAGTTTTTTATACATGTGTATCATTTTAAATTAGCAGTCGCTAATATCCAAAAAATTATAGCCTATGACAAGAAAATCGAGTTAAAATATTTTGAAAGATATTTTTAAAAGGCTTGCCTTGGTGTTATTAAGTTTTTAGGATATGAGTTTAAACCATTTTTTTATATTTGTAAAAAAAATATTAGGAACCAAACATTTAATTTATTTGTTCTATGAAGAAAACTTTAGTTATAGGAGCTTCTTTAAATGAATATCGTTATTCAAATATGGCAATTAGAAGTCTGGTTAATCACAATATTAATGTAATAGCAATAGGGCTAAGAAAAGGTATAGTTGCTGGAGTTAATATAGAATTAGGTGAGCCAGATTTTCAAGATATTGATACTGTAACCTTGTATTTAAATTCTCAAAGGCAAGAACAATACTACGATTATATTATTTCTTTACTGCCAAATAGAATAATTTTTAATCCCGGGGCTGAAAATTTTGAGTTTGTAAAAATATTAGAGAAACAAAATATTCAATTCGAAAATACCTGCACTTTGGTTTTACTATCTACAGGTCAATATTGAAAGTATTTCAATTAATTTTCAATTATAATTTCTTTTCCTTCAAAACTCAATTCAGTTTCTTTAAAAACAGTTTGCGCTTCTTGTAAAAAATCATCTTTATTCTTATAGCGTCCGGAGTAATGCCCAATAAGAAGTTTTTTGACTTCGGCCTTTTGAGCAATTTTTGCAGCTTGTAATGCGGTTGAGTGTTGGGTTGTTTTTGCCAATTCATGATTATCTTCTAAAAATGTAGTTTCATGGTATAATAAATCAACATTTTTAATCAAGGGAACAATTTTTGGAAAATAAGCTGTATCACTACAAAAGGCGTAACTTATGGGTTTTGCCGGTTCAAATGTAAGTGTATTATTTTTGATGATCTCTCCGTTTTCTTTGATAAAATCCTTACCTTTTTTGAGGTTGTGATAATCACAAATTTCAATTTCAGAGTATTTTTCGATCTCCTTAATATTTAGTTTTTTTTCTTTGGGTTTTTCTATAAACAAAAAGCCATTTGTATAAATTCTGTGTTTTAGGGGTATAGTTTGTACAATTACATTTTTATCTTCAAAAATAATTTCACTATTTTTTGATTCAATTTCATGGAATTCAATAGGAAAGAATTTTCTTGAGTGTGATATATTCAGAAGAAGTAAAATAATTTCTTTAATTCCTTTTGGAGCATAAACATGCAATTCGGTTTGTCTGTTTAATAAACCAAAGGTAGAGATCAAGCCAATTAAACCATAAAAATGATCACCGTGCAAATGGGATATAAATATGTGTTTGATTTTAGAAAACTTAATTTTATGTTTTCTTAATTGCATTTGTGTACCTTCTCCACAATCGATCAAAAAATAACGATTATTGATTTCTAGGAATTGAGAGGTAGGAAATGCAAAACTTCTGGGTGTAGCCGAATGACATCCTAATATTGTGAGTTTTAAACTCATTTAATCACAATTCTTTTTGAAATAATTCTGGTTTTTGTTTTAATAGAGTATATATAAATACCCGATGCCAGATCTTCACGGTAAAAGGTGATAGAATTGGTACCTTTTTTTGTTTTGACCTTTTGGGCATGGATAGAATTTCCCAATAGATCTTTTACATAAAACTCTATGTCAAACACATTATCAGCGACAAAACGAATTCGTGTTGTCACACTAAACGGATTAGGAGATGCAACAATATCATGAATAGAATTGTCAGCACTATCAAGAATTTGCTTATCTCTTAAGTCGTCATCCTGAGCAAAAGTTGCTGTTGAGAAGATTAATAAAAATAATAAAAATAAAAGTAGTTTTTTTACCATATAGTCTGTTTATATTCCTAAATCTCTTTCAATATCTTCCAACTCAACAACATCTTGTGCTTCTTCAAGTGTTGGAACAATAATTAATTCGTCTGGTAATTTGTCAATTTCTTTATTATCACTAACAATTACAAACGATTTTTTGTTCTCTTTATGACTGTTATTTATATGCGAAAATAACAAGATTTCTTTTAAATCAATGTTAAGATTCACAGAAAAATCTAAAATTAGATTATTATCTTTAAAAATATGATATTTTTCGATAAAATCACTATAAAAATTTACAATATTTTGAGCAACACTCATTTGCTCATTAATCTCAGGCCTAACGATTGTAACAGAATCAGTTTTGTTAATATTCATTTTAAATTATCGTTTTATTTGTTGAGCAAGCAGATAAATAACTGCCATCCTGATGGCTACGCCGTTTTCAACCTGATTTAGAATAATTGCTTGTTTTGAATCAGCAACATCACTTGTAAGTTCAACACCTCGATTAATTGGTCCCGGGTGCATAATTACAATATCTTTATTAACTGCATTTAATATTTTTTTGTTTATTCCGTAAAGTTGAGTGTATTCTCTTACAGATGGGAAGTATTTGATATCCATTCGTTCATGTTGAACTCTAAGTACATTAGCTACATCGCACCATTCCAATACTTTTTTTAACGAACTTTCATATGTAACTCCTAATTCGGTAATATGTTTTGGAATTAATGTTTTTGGCCCACATAGCTTTACTTCGGCTCCTTGTAATTTTAAGGCGAAAATATTTGAAAGCGCAACTCTCGAATGTAAAATATCACCAATTATGGCAATTTTTTTCCCTTTAACTGTTCCAAGCTTTTCACGAATTGAAAATGAATCTAATAATGCTTGTGTTGGGTGTTCATGAGCACCATCACCGGCATTGATAATTTTGGCATCAACATTTTTAGATAAGAAGTCAGCTGCCCCTTCATTAGGATGACGCATAACAATTATATCAACTTTCATTGATAAAATATTATTTGCAGTGTCAATAAGTGTTTCACCTTTTTTGACAGAAGATTGCGCCGCAGAAAAATTTACAATATCAGCTGATAATCTTTTTTCAGCCAATTCAAATGAAAGTCTGGTTCTGGTACTATTTTCAAAAAACAGGTTTGCAATAGTAATATCGCGAAGTGATGGTACTTTTTTAATAGGGCGGTTAATAATTTCTTTAAAATGATCGGCAGTTTTAAAAATCAGGTCGATATCTTGTTTTTTTAATTTTTTGATACCTATCAAATTATCAACACTAAGTTTATTCATTTTAATTGTTTAATTAAATTTGAAAATAATATATTTTAAATACATTAAATATTTTATTACTAAATAATTAACTTTTTACTAAATATACAGCATCCTGTTGTCCGTTCTCTTTCCAGTTAACCTTAACTTGTTCAAAATTGATAACATCAACTTGTCTGCCTTTGTAATTTGGTTGAATTGGTAAATGTCTACTAAATCGTCTGTCAATCAATACTAATAATTCAATATGTTTTGGCCTGCCAAATGCCTGAATTGCAGTAAGAGCGGCACGAGTACTTCTGCCTGAATATAAAACATCATCTATAAATACAATATTTTTATTGTCAACCAAAAAATCGATCTCTGTTCTGTTTGCTTCTAAAGGCTCTTCTCTTCGTCTAAAATCATCCCTGTAAAAGGTAATATCTAATTTACCGTGTTTGATATTTTTTATAAGATATTCTTCTTCTAATATCTTTACCAATCTATTACATAAAAATATACCACGAGGTTGTAAACCAATCAAAATTGTATTAGAAAAATCGATATGATTTTCAATAAGCTGGCATGCCAAACGATGTAAGATGATTTCAATTTCTTTTTCGTTAAGTAAAATCTTTTTAGCCATAAGATCAATTTACCAATATTTAGTAGGGCAAAGTTACATTTTTTTTATAACCATTTTAAAATATTTGATGTTAATTAAATTGTTAAGAAATATTAAATCTAAATATTTTTCACTAAAAGAGAAATGCTACTTTAGCTTTAGAAGAAAAAGTAATATTATGCATCAATTTTCAGGTGAAAATGAAAATTTTCCGTTGTCAAAGTTTGAGCTAATGCTCAAAACCAATAGCGTATATTTTTTTGACTCAAATGAGTTTGAAGAAATTATATTGTATTATATAGATAATGGTAAATTATCATTGGCAAATAAAGCACTTCAATTGGGTTTAACACAACATCCAATGTCGGTTGCTTTGAAGCTGATAAAAGTTGAATTATTAATTTTAGAAGAAAAATTAGATGCTGCAGATGTTATTTTAAATCAACTACGAGAATTCGAGCCATCCAACGATGAGATCTACATTCAAAAAGCATCAATTTATTCCAAAAAAGGATTACATAAAAAAGCAATTGAAGTTTTAAAAATGGCATTGCAATATACAGATGATGATGTTGATATCTATTCAATGATTGGAATGGAATATTTATTTTTAGATGATTTTGACGCTGCCAGATTTAATTTTGCAAAATGTTTAGATGTTGAATTTGATAATTATTCTTCATTATACAATGTGATTTATTGTTATGATATGTTAGATCAGCATAATGAAGCAATCGCATATTTGTTAGGTCATGTAGATAAAGATCCATATAGTGAAGTTGCCTGGCATCAGCTTGGAAGACAATATTATTTAATTGAGAATTATGAAAAAGCTCTTGAAGCATTTGATTATGCAATTTTAGTAGATGAAGAATTTATTGGTGCACATCTGGAAAAAGCGAAGACTTTAGAAAAATTGAAATTTTATCAAGAAGCAATAAAATATTATAATACCGCCATGGAGATAGATACACCAACTCCTTTTGCTTATTTGCGTATTGGTAAATGTTATGAACAGTTAAATGAACCTAAACTTGCTTTAGAATTCTATAATAAAACCGTTAATGAAGACCCGATCTTCGATAAAGGATGGTTAGCGATTACAGCTATTTATATCAAGAAATCTGAGTACCAACAGGCATTGTATTATATAAATAAGGCCTTGAGTATTGATGAGGATAACAATGAGTATTGGATTAAATTGGCTGAGATTAATTTAAAATTAAATTTGTTTGATGAAGCGATCAAAGCCTATCAAAAAAGTATTGATCTGGAAAATGATAGAGTAGATATTTATATTGCATTAGCAGATGTTTTGCATTTTTCTGAAAATAATGAACAGGCAATGAAGGTTTTGGATAAAGCTGATAAAAAATATAAAGATCAAACTGAAATTGTTTACCGTTTGGCATGCTTAAATTATTTAGCGCATGATCATAAAGAGGCATTATTTTTATTTGAAAAAGCTTTAAGGCTCAACTTTGAGTATCACCATATCATTAAAAATATCTTTCCTTCGATCTTTTTTGAAAAAGAAATAATTTTATTGATTGAAAAGATTAAGGAAGAATAAACTTTATTTGATATTTTAATAAGTACAATATTAAAATATTTCACCATTTTTTAAAAACCATTCATTTGTTAAGTCTAAACCTTGACCAAATTAATTATATTTGGCATCTAAATTATATTTTTTAGATGAAGAGAACACTAAAAGATTACTTTATAATCTCATTAAAAGGAGTTGCTATGGGAGCAGCAGATGTTGTGCCTGGTGTTTCTGGGGGGACAATTGCATTTGTATCAGGTATTTACGAAGAATTGATCAATTCTATTAATCAAGTAAATCTCAAAGCAATAAAAATTCTTAAAAATGAAGGAATTGCCGCTGCATGGAAATCAATAAATGGCAACTTTTTATTGGCTTTACTCATCGGAATTTTTATAAGCGTTATTTCATTAGCTAAAGTTATTAGGCATTTAATGGAAACCCAACCTATTTTGCTTTGGTCTTTTTTCTTTGGTTTGGTTTTGGCAAGTGTAATTTATATTGCTAAACAAATAACTCAATGGCGATTGATTACTATTATCATGTTAGTTATAGGTGCTGTTATAGCGTATTTTATTACTATTATTCCTCCACAAAGTATGCAAGTTTCTAACGGTTTTATTTTTTTAGCTGGAGCATTGGCAATATGCGCCATGATCTTACCTGGAATTTCAGGGAGTTTTATCTTATTATTAATAGGTGCATATAAACCGGTATTGGATGCTATTCATTATAGAGACTTTAAAACTTTATTTTTTTTAATTTTAGGTGCTATTGTTGGTTTATTAACCTTTTCACGGGTTTTAAAATGGCTATTTGATAATTATCAAAATTTGACATTGGCTACTTTAACAGGATTTATTATTGGCTCTTTAAATAAAATATGGCCTTGGAAAAAAGTTTTACAATCGGAGATCATTGATGGAAAAATGAAAATATTACAAGAAAAAAGTATTTTACCATTTGATTTTGAAGGAGATAACCAGTTAATGTATGCTTTATTTTTTGCTGCTATTGGCTTTGGTGTTATCTTTTTATTGGAAAAATTAGCTGTAAAAAAGATAGATTAATATGGCAACAACAAGAACCTTTTCTGATAAAGTCTTCCTTTTTATTAAAGGGCTTGCCATGGGAACTGCAAATAAGATTCCGGGTGTATCCGGAGGTATGGTGGCTTTTGTAGCTGGATTTTATGAAGAATTAATTTATTCATTACAAAAAATTAATAAAAAAGCTTTTGGCTTATTGTTTAACGGTAGGTTTAAAAGTTTTTATCAATATATAAACGGAGGCTTTTTATTGTTGGTCTTTGCAGGAAGTACCTTTAGTTATTTTAGTATTTCAAGAGTATTAAACTATTTTTTAACAAATCATGAACTCTATGTCTGGAGTACATTTTTTGGTATGATCATAGGATCTATTTACTATATTTTAAAAGATTTTAATGATTGGCGTATTAGAAATATAATTGCTATTGGTATTGGAATTGCAATAGGATTGGCCATTAGTATGATGAGCCCTGCTAAAGAAAATGATAATTTGTGGTTTGTTTTTTTATGTGGAATAATAGGAGTATCAGGAATGACATTGCCGGGTTTATCAGGTTCGTTTATTTTAATTTTATTGGGCAACTACGTTTTGCTTTTGGTTGATTCGGTTAATGAACTATACAAAGTAATTATTGATATTTTTAAATGGAATTTTGATTTTATTCATGATGAAGAACGGATGAGGTACATGAAAATAATTTTGAGTTTTACTTTGGGATCAATGGTTGGTTTGGTAATAACTTCACATATTTTGGCTTTTTTACTTAAAAGATGGCACCAGATCGTTACTTCAGTTATTATTGGATTTATTTCAGGTTCATTGGGAATAGTTTGGCCTTGGAAAAAAGTAATTTATAAAACAAATGAACACGGTGAAGTATTAATCGATAGTCAGGGTGACAAAGTTATTGAAAATTTTGCGAGATATATTCCTGATTTACAAGATAGTACAACATGGATTGCAATAGGTTTTATTTTAGTGGGTATTTTAATCTTATTGTCATTAGAATTGTACGGCAGAAGAAAATATTTCAAAAGATAATATAAAAAACACTTATTCTAATTATTCATATTAGAGATTAAGATAATCTTAAAAATGAAAAATAAAAAAATGTCAATTTACGGTTTGTTAGGTAAGAATATATCGTATTCATTTTCAAAAGATTATTTTAATAAGAAATTTGCAAAACTAGGCTTAGATAATTGTATTTATAAAAATTTTGATATAAATAAAATTGAAGACCTTACTTTGTTGTTAGATAACAATATTGAGCATTTAAAGGGTTTAAGTGTTACGATTCCCTATAAAGAGAAAGTTTTTCAATATTTAGATGAAATTGATGAAGCTGCACAAGAAATAGGCGCCGTAAATACAATTAAAATTTTAGATGATTACAGATTAAAAGGTTACAATACAGATGTATATGGATTTAAACGATCACTTCAGCCTTTATTGCAGATACATCATAAAAATGCTTTGATCTTAGGAACAGGCGGCGCTTCAAAGGCAGTTGCTTATACTTTGGATCAATTACATATTAATTATCAATACATTTCAAGAAAACCTAAAAATAAGCATATAATTTCTTATGATGATATAACAGCTGATGTTATGAAAAAATTTCAAATAATCATTAACTGTACACCTTTAGGTACTTTTCCTAATATTGATAATTTTCCAAAAATACCTTATAAATATTTAACAAAAAACCACTTATTATTTGACTTGATTTATAATCCTGTAGAAACATTTTTTCTGAAAAAAGGAAAAGAAAAAAAGGCAAGTGTGAAAAATGGTTTACAAATGTTAGAATTACAGGCAGAGAAAGCATGGGAAATATGGAATTCTTAGATAATCAATATATTACGCAACTTTGTTGAATTAGAAACATCTATTTAACGATAATAGTTTTGCGATATCGACAGCTATTTGTATATTTCGAAACTTTAAAAAAGTAGATTAGAACTTTAAACATTATAAAATGTTGGACAAAAATATTGAGAATTTATCTGAGGATAAAGGAGAAAAAGAAATCATTAAGGGTGCTGAAAAAACTAAAGAAGTATCTGAAGAAATTGGAAAAAATAATAAAGATAAACCAGTTTTAGTTCAAGAAAAAGAAGAGAAGTCTGAAGAGATTATTGAAAATAGGGTTGAAGAAAGTCAACCTGATGAGAAGCCTGAGGAAATTATTGAAAAAGATATTGCAGAAGAGAGTAAAACTGAAGAAGATCCTCAAAATGAACTAAAAGAAAATATTAAAGATTTCATAAAAGAAGAAGAAACAAAAAAGGAAGACTCTCCTAAAGAAGATGTTTCTAATGAAATTTTGGAAAATATTTCTACAAAGATTCAGGAAAAATCAAAAAATGAGATTCCTGTAATTGATTACGCTAAACTAAGTTTGGAGGAATTAGCGGATGAATTTAAAAATTTACTCAACAATTTTTCTGTTAAAGATATAAAAGATCAATTTGAAGATATTAAATCGAATTTTAATAGTAAGTATAAAACCATTATTGAAGAGGAAAAGGAGAAATTTGTGAAAGAAGGTGGTGAAATAGATGATTTTACATTTATTACGCCTGCAAAAAGTAAATTTTTCGATTTGGTTAGAGAGTTTAAAAAGAAACGACAATTTCATTACAAGCAAATTGAAAGAGAGCGAAAAGATAATCTTGAAAAGAAACTAACTTTAATTGAGAAATTAAAAATTTTAATCAATAATGCTGAACCCTCGACTATGTATAAAGAGTTTAGGGAAATTCAAACTGAATGGCGTACAATCGGCCAGATTCCGCGTTCAAAGTATAATGATATATGGCAGACTTATCACCATCATGTTGAAAGGTTTTATGATCTATTGCATTTAAACAGAGATTTTATAGATTTAGATTTTAAACATAATTTAGAAGAAAAAACCAAATTGGCAGTAAAAGCCGAAAAGCTTGCAGAAAAGAAAGATATTGATAAAGCTTTTAGAGAATTACAGGTTTTACACCGGATGTGGAAGGAAGATATTGGACCCGTAGCTCGTGAATATAGAGATGAAATTTGGGATAGATTTAGTGATGCAACTAAGAAAATTCATCATAGACGACACGAAATTCAAAAAGATCTAGATGCTAAATTTGAAGAAAATATTGATAAGAAATTAGTGGTAATTGAAAAAATAAAATCAGTAAACATTGATAAAATATCTTCTCATAAAGAGTGGCAAAATACAATAAAAAGTATTGAAAAATTGCGAAATGATTTTTTTGCAATTGGTCGTGTGCCAAGTACTAAAAATGAAGAGATATGGAATTTATTTAAAGGTGCCACACGTGATTTCAATCACGCTAAAAACGCATTCTATAAAAATATTAAAAAGGAGCAATATGAAAATCTGACAAAAAAAATGCATTTGGTAGATCAAGCCGAATCATTAAAAGATAGCGAAGATTGGAATACTGTTACTGATATTTTTAAGAAAATTCAAGCAGATTGGAAGAAAATTGGGCATGTGCCAAAAAGAGATTCTGATAAAATATGGAAACGATTTAAAGATGCCTGTAATTTTTATTTTGATAAATTAAATAATAGGCAAGATGATGCTAATAAGGAATATAATGATGTATTTAATGACAAAAAAGAGTTGTTAAATAGCCTAAAAGAGAAAATTAATCAGGAAGAAGATCTGGTTATTGAAACTGTAAATTCTATTGTTTCTGAATGGAGAGATTTAGGCGCTTTACCAACTAAAATGCATCATATTGAAGCTAAATTTAACAAGGCATTAGAGGCAGCTTATAAAAAATTAGATATCAGTAAAGATGAAGCAGCATTTTTAAAATTTAAAAATATTGTTGATTTTTATGTTGCTCAAAATGATTCAAGAAAGATTGAAAGTGAACAGTTTTTTGTTCGTAAAAAAATTGATGATCTTACTAAAGAAATAAAGCAGCTTGAAAATAATGTTGGTTTCATTTCAAATGTTTCAGATGACAATCCTCTTGTTAAAAGTGTATTTGACAAGATTGAAAGTTACAAAGATGATCTTGAAATCTGGAAAAGGAAAATAGATTATTTAAGAAAGTTAGAATATTAAAAAAGATCCTGCCAATTGGTAGGATTTTTTAATTTAAAACTACCAAGTATTTCATATTCTCTTTCTAAATATATTTCATATTTAGAAAGAGATAAATTACAAAAAATATTTTCTCACCGTTTAAACGGATACCTTCAATTAAAAAATATATGTAATTTTGCAAAGTTAGAAATCAATTTCACAGTATTATGGCAGACGATAAAAAAATTATCTTTTCAATGGGCGGCGTGAGTAAAACTTACCAAGGTGCTAATAAACCGGTTCTTAAAAATATTTATTTGAGTTTTTTTTATGGAGCTAAAATTGGAATATTGGGTTTAAATGGTTCGGGAAAATCGACGCTTTTAAAAATAATCGCCGGAATTGAAAAAAATTATCAGGGAGATGTGATTTTTTCTCAAAATTATACCGTTGGCTATTTACCTCAAGAACCATATTTGGACGAAGAGCTAACCGTTATTGATATTGTTAAAGAAGGTGTAGCCCAAACAGTAGCATTATTGGATGAGTACAATAAAATAAACGATATGTTTGGTTTAGAAGAAGTGTATTCTGATGCTGATAAGATGGAAAAATTAATGGCAAAACAAGCCGAATTACAAGATAAAATTGAAGCGACGGGCGCCTGGGAAATTGATACAAAACTTGAAATAGCAATGGATGCTTTACGTACTCCTGAAGGTAATACACCAATTAAAAATCTTTCGGGAGGTGAAAGAAGAAGAGTTGCGCTTTGCCGTTTGTTATTACAGGAACCTGATGTTTTACTTTTGGATGAACCAACAAACCATTTAGATGCTGAATCAGTGCTTTGGCTGGAACATCATCTGGCTCAATATAAAGGAACTGTTATAGCTGTTACTCACGATCGTTATTTTTTAGATAATGTTGCCGGATGGATATTAGAATTAGACAGAGGTGAAGGTATTCCTTGGAAAGGTAATTATTCCTCGTGGTTAGAACAAAAATCAACCCGGCTTGCACAAGAGTCAAAACACGCTTCTAAGCGTCAAAAAACATTAGAGCGTGAATTGGAATGGGTAAGAATGGGAGCTAAAGGAAGGCATGCTAAATCAAAAGCTCGTTTGTCAAATTATGATAAATTGATGAATGAAGATCAAAAACAAAAAGAAGAAAAATTAGAAATTTACATACCCAATGGCCCGAGATTAGGAACAAATGTTATTGATGCCGCTGGCGTATCAAAAGCTTTTGGTGATAAATTATTGTATGAAGATTTGAATTTTAGTTTACCGCCAAACGGAATTGTTGGTATAATTGGTCCGAATGGGGCAGGGAAAACTACAATTTTTAAAATGATCATGGGAGAAGAATCTCCTGATAAAGGTAAATTCGTTGTAGGAGAAACTGCAAAAATTGCTTATGTTGATCAGCAACATACAAATATTGATCCCGAAAAATCTATTTGGGAAAATTTTTCAGGAGGACAAGAATTAATCATGATGGGTGGAAAGCAAGTTAATTCAAGAGCTTATTTGAGTAGATTTAATTTTAGTGGCTCTGAACAAAACAAAAAAGTAGCTACTCTTTCCGGTGGTGAAAGAAATCGTTTGCATTTGGCAATTACTTTACGTGAAGAAGGTAATATTTTGTTACTTGACGAACCAACTAATGATTT
>DAOUPQ010000137.1 GCA_030626085.1 Flavobacteriia bacterium | reverse complement strand
TTTCCTTGTCTAAAATAAAGTCACGTACATAACCACCAATTACATAACTATCCAATTTTAAGGCTTCGGAAGCATCTGAAATAACTTTAAAAATTGGATGTTTAACAGCAACTTTGTATAAATATTTAGACATGTAATTAATTATTTTCTAATAAAATCTATCTTTCCCTTATGATCAATTTTTACAATTTGGGAAGATACACCAAATTTTTTCTCTCGATTCAAATTTACAACATAATCCACTTTATCAATTAAGGTTTCATCAATTTCACTAAAACTCTTTGGTGTAGATTTTCCGCTGTAATTTGCCGATGTTGAAACAATTGGCTTGCCAAATTTTTTGATGAGCTGCTTACAAAAATCATCCTTAACAATTCTGATTGCCACAGTATGATCACTAGCAATAACATTATTTGCCAGCCCTTTAGAACCTTTATAAATTACTGATGTAGGTCTTGATGAACCTTCTAAAACACAACTTACTTTTGGCGGAATTTTCTTTATATATTGCTGTAACATCTCCCAACTATCTACCAGAATTATCAAACTTTTAGATTCGGTTCTTCTCTTAAGGTCAAACACTTTTTTTACAACATTTTCTTCGGTTGCATCACAACCTATACCCCAAACAGTATCTGTTGGATAGATGATAGTTCCACCTTTGCGTAAAACATTGATGGATTGTTTTATTTCTTTATTCATTCAATTATTTATTACTTGCTGAAAAGTTTAAGAAACCAAAGATAAGTAATTTAAGTATTGTATTTTTGCGACCTTATTAAGTAATAGATATTCTTAATATCACCCAATGAAAAATATAAATATTACTGTTATCATTAGCACCTATAATGCTCCAAAATGGCTGGAGAAAGTTTTGTGGGGTTATAGTATCCAGACCTATAAGAATTTTGATATAATCATTGCTGATGACGGTTCTGATGAAGATACCAAAAAGCTTATAGAGGAATTTAAGAAGAATTTCCCTTTTAAGATTTATCATCTCTGGCACGAAGATAAAGATTACAGGAGGCAGAAGCTTCTAAATAAGGCTATTGTTAAGGCAAAAAATGAGTATATTATTATGACTGATGGAGATTGTATACCTAAAAAAGATTTTGTCGAAGTTCATGCTAAATATGCAAGAAAGAAAAAATTTCTGTCTGGCGGATATTGTAAATTATCATTGAAACTAAGTAGGCTCATTTCTAAAGATGACATTTTAAATGAACGCTGTTTTGATATTAAATGGTTAAAATCTATTGATAATAATCTTGGTTTTTCTCAATCTTTAAAATTAGGTAGTTCTGGTACTACTGAAAAACTTCTAGATATAATAACACTAACAAACCCCTCTTTTAACAATATGAATTCTTCTGCCTGGAAAAAAGATTTTATGGCTATAAATGGTTACGACGAAAGAATGCAGTATGGAGGTCCAGACAGAGAATTAGGTGAGAGGTTTGAAAATTATGGAATTAGTGCGCTTCAAATTCGACATCAAGCTGTTTGCCTACATTTAGATCATCCCAGAGGGTATAAAACACAAGAATCTCTAGAAAAAAACCTGGCGATAAGAAAAGAATCAAAAACAAAGAAAGTTATTAAAACTCCTTTTGGTATTGAAAAATTATAATTAACCCGATTTATACAATTTTTTCAACTCAACATACCTTTGTTGTACTTCAAAAGCATTTAATTTTGAAATCTTAAATCCATTTTCCCCATCTAAAATACCAAGTCTCATTATATAATGATTAAAAAATCTATAGGCTGGTTTTATATAAAAATGGAATAAACTAGGTTTAAGATTTTTTTGATATAACTCTTTAGCCCTTAACTTTGCATACTTACTTAATTTACCTTTATATGCTACTTCATTTTGATAAAAATAATGATCTAATTTGTGACTTAACAATTTTGTTTGACCATCAATATTCAAAGTTTCATGAACCAGTTTTTCTTTATCATAAATTGCGTAATTCTTATCAAAAAGTCGAAAAACTTTATTGGTTTGATATCCACTAAACCTTAATGGAGCATCTTTAAAGTAAAACTGTCTATAAAAACCATAAATTTTAATATCTTTTGGATCTTTGAGTTTTTCCTTAATCTCATTTTTAAGATCATTTGAAATTCTTTCGTCAGCATCAATAAATAAAACCCAGTCATTTGATGCTTGTTTTATGGCAAAATTTCGAACATCAGAAAAATTCACAAATTTATGCTGTATTAATTTTACATTTTTAAACCCTTGTACAAGCTCAATTGTTCCGTCTTTACTAAAAGAATCTACAACAATTATTTCATCTGCAAAACTCAAATTATTCAATAAACTCTTAATATTATTAACTTCATTATAAATAATTGCCAATGCAGTTAATTTATTTTGATGCGTTTTTAAAATTTTGTTATAAACACTGCCTAAAACAAATTTTTCATTTTTCTCAAATAAATTATAATCTAAAAATGATTTTAATTCTTTAAATATTAAATCAGGTTTAAAAAATTGATATAAATCAATCGACTTATTTTTTAACTCTTTTTCAGTTTTACCTTTAAATAGTTCAGGCTTATAATCTTTAAGATGTACTGATTTATGTGTTTTTCCATCCTCAAATGTCGCCCACATCTGTTTTTCAATCCAGGGTGAAAAAATAATAAATGAAGGTTTGTTAAGTGCTTTTGCAATATTCATTGCACCACCGTCATTTCCAATAATAAAAGTACATTCATTCATCAAAGCAATATATTCTCTTAAATTGCCTCCTAAAACATCAAAATATATTTGTTTTTGTGTATCAATTTTACAATGGTCATAGATCTCTCTGACATCTGTTATCTGATTTGGAATATAATTAAATAAGATATTTAAACTTGAATTATCAGCAATAAAATTAATTACTCCTGACATATACCTCAAAGGATAGGTCTTATTCTCAGAACTACCAATAATTGAGATCATTACAGTTTGTTTTCTAGTATCAATATTGGAATCCTTAAGTAACTTTTTAGCAAATGCTGTTTCTTCTTTTGTTACATATAACTTAGGTACTGGATCAATATCAATATCTAAATGTAATGGATCTAATAATGACAATCTTCTTTCAATAGCCAAACCCAAATTAGTTTTAGGTTTTTCCTGCATTTTTACATTATCTGTATATAAAAATGTCTTGCCATTTTTTTTATAAGAAATTTTTTGTTTTGCATTTGATAATAATACTGTCAGCCAACTTTCTAACTTAGAATAAGCATCAATAATAATATCATAATTCTCTTTGCGAAGAGAGATCATAAACTTAAAAAAAGCCAATTTATTTTGTCGGTATTCTTCCGTAAATAAAACTAATTTGTCAATATTCGGATTTCCTTCTAAAACTTGCGTTGTAGAAGCATAAACCATATAATGAATTTGATGATCAGGATATGCTTTTTTTAAATTATTACAAATTATTGAACTGACCAATACATCTCCAATCATTTTTTGTTGTATGACAAGTATTTTTTTCAAAAATAATTTTTAACCATTTTAAACAGCTACATTATATTCACGTAAAGCATCATTTAACGATGTTTTTTTATTGGTGCTTTCTTTTCGTTTTCCAATGATCAAAGCACAGGGAACATTGTAATTTCCTGCCTTAAATTTTTTGGTATAACTACCCGGTATCACAACAGACCTTGAAGGGACAACTCCTTTAAACTCAATAGGTTTATCACCGGTTACATCAATAATTTTTGTGCTGGCAGTTAAAACCACATTGGCACCCAAAACAGCTTCTTTTTCTACTCTAACACCTTCAACAACAATGCAACG
Organism: Flavobacteriia bacterium; assembly: GCA_030626085.1. Lineage (GTDB taxonomy): Bacteria > Bacteroidota > Bacteroidia > Flavobacteriales > Flavobacteriaceae > Namhaeicola. The sequence goes on along the minus strand of DAOUPQ010000137.1, from coordinate 470 downwards.
AGAACCAATAAAAGCATTGTCTTCAATAATAACAGGTGCAGCTTGTAAAGGCTCTAATACCCCTCCTATCCCAACACCTCCGCTTAAATGTACATTTTTACCAATTTGAGCGCAACTACCCACTGTAGCCCAAGTATCTACCATTGTACCTTCATCAACATAGGCTCCAATATTTATATAACTTGGCATTAATATAGTACCTTTTGAAATATATGATCCATATCTTGCTACGGCATGAGGTACTACTCGGATTCCTTTTTCCTTATATCCTTTCTTTAACGGAATTTTATCGTGATATTCAAAAATACCGGCTTCTAAAGTTTCCATTTTTTGAATAGGAAAATATAAAACCACTGCTTTTTTAACCCATTCATTCACTTGCCACCCATTTGCTATTGGTTCAGCAACCCTCAATTTACCATTGTCTAATAAATCAATTACATTTCTAATTGCATTTTGAACATTCTCAT
>DAOUPQ010000087.1 GCA_030626085.1 Flavobacteriia bacterium | reverse complement strand
TATGTTGAATAAAATACATTACAGGTACAACAATTAGCGTTAAAAAAGTTGCAAATGTCAATCCAAAAATGATTGTCCATGACATGGGACCCCAAAAAGCTACATTTTCACCACCGATATAAAACTGAGGATCAAATTCAGTGAATAAGGTCATAAAATTGATATTTATACCAAGCGCCAGGGGTAATAAACCTAAAATAGTTGTTATGGCAGTAAGTAAAACGGGTCTTAATCTTGTTTTTCCACCTTCAATAATGCTTTCGTAAACCAGATCCATATTTGCATCTTTTTCATCGATACCTTGTTCAATACTTTTTCTTTGTAATACTAAATTGGTATAATCAATTAATACAATGGCATTATTTACTACAATTCCAGCCAATGAAATAATACCGATCATGGTCATCATTACAACAAACTCCATTCTAAATATAATTAACCCTAATAAAACACCTATTAAACTTAATAGAACTGAAAGTGAAATAATAATTGGTGTAGAAGCCGAATTAAATTGAGCAACCAGGATTAAAAATATTAAAAATACAGCTATTAAAAGGGCAGTACTTAAAAAAGCCATTTGTTTTGCTTGTTCTTCTTGTTCACCGGTGAATGACACTTTAATATCTTTTGGTAAATTAAAGTTAATTATTGAAGCTTTAATTTGGTCATTAATTTCTGTAGCATTATAATTTTCAATAACATTAGAAGATATTGTAATTACTCTATTGAGGTCTTTTCTGTTTACAGCACTAAAAGTAGATGAACTTTCAATATGAGCAAAAGCCGTAATTGGAACCTGAATAATTTTACCTGTATTTTGATTTCTAAAAGTGATTTTTTGGTTTATTAATGCGGTTTTATTGTACCTGTATTTATCCATTAATCTCAAGTTGATCGGATAATCATCTACATCATCTTTGTAAGTAGATATTTCTTTTCCATATAAAGCGGTTCTAATAGTACTTCCTATCTGACCGGTAGAAACATTTAACCTTCTGGCCTTTTGTCTGTCAACAATAATGGGTAATTCAGGTTTATTCTGATCAATATCTAATTTTAATTCTTCAATTCCTTGGATATTGGATGAATTGATAAATTGCTTTAAGTTTTCGGCTGTTTGTATAAGTTCTTCATAATTATCTCCACTTACTTCGATATTAATTGGAGCACCGGCAGGAGGTCCGTCTTTTGGTCTGTCAACAGTTACATTCACGCCAGGATAATCTTGTAATAGGTCTCTAATTTCCATTAGAACGTCACTCGTTTGAATACCATTTCTATCAATAAACGTTACAAAATCAACAGTAATTCTTGCTTTGTTAGGTGTTGTTCCTCCTTGCGGACCTCTATTTGGATCACTTGTTCCTTCACCAACTTGTCCTATTACAGAAGTTATTAAAAAATTCTTTCCATTTACTTCATATTTTTTTAAATGCTCTTGTATTTTAGTCTCAATTTCTTTTGAAAGATTATTGGTAACTTCAATATCTGTACCAATAGGATATTCAATATAAACGTAAACCTGTTTTGGTGGAGTGTCTGGGAAAAACAAAACTTTTGGAGGGAAAATACCGAATAACACAATAGATAATATTAACAAACCAAATGTGCCGAAAAAAAACTTATATATATTTTTACCTTTTAAAGCTATTTTTAAATTTTTCTCATAAATGTTTTCCATTAATGGTAAAAGCTTTTGCTGAAACCAAATTGTTGCAGGAGTTAAGAATTTTGTTGTAATAATTCTTAAAATTCCTGCTAGTATTAAAAACAGCCCAATTGCGTTTAAAAATTTTAATTTGGTGATAATACCGCCAATGACAAATAAAACACCAATTGCTATAAAAATTGAACTGTATTTTAATATTTTTTTAAAATCGACATCATCTTCTTTAATCTTCATATAAACTGAGGTCAACATCGGGTTTATAACCAAAGCAACAAATAATGATGAACCGAGAACAATTATTAAAGTAATAGGTAAAAACTTCATAAATTCTCCCATCATACCAGTCCAGAATGCGAGTGGTAAAAAGGCTGCTAAAGTAGTGGCGGTTGAGGCGATAATTGGCATAGCAACTTCACCAACACCATATTTAGCAGCATCAATTTTTGAATAGCCTTCATCCATCAATCGATATACATTTTCAACCACAACAATCCCATTATCAACCAGCATTCCCAATGCCAATACCAAAGAAAATAGTACCATCATATTTAAAGTAACCCCCATCATGTTTAATAAAATAAAAGAAATAAACATTGATAGTGGAATTGCAATACCCACAAAAAGGGCATTTCTAACTCCTAAAAAGAATAGTAAAACCACAACAACCAAAATTACACCAAGTATGATACTGTTTTCAAGGTCAGATACCATAGTTTTGGTTTTATTGGTCATATCATTGGTCTTAGAAATATTAAGATTAGAAGGAAAAATATTTTTTTTGGCATTTGCAATGATTACATCAATTTGTTCAGATGCATCAATTAGATTTTCACCACCTCTTTTTGTAACATCCAGCATAACTACAGGATGAGAAAATTCACGGGCATAACTGGTTTTTTCTTGCTCTTCAAAATTTACCTCGGCGATATCTCTTAAATAAACAATATTTCCTTTTTCTTGTTTAACAATTATATTTTTAATTTCATTTATCGATTCAAATTCTCCGATAACCCTGACGTTTCTTCTTATTCCGCTTTCCAATAGATCGCCACCGGAAATAGTTATATTTTCATTTTGAATTGCTTGTTCAATATCATTGAAGCTGATTTTTGAAATTTCCATTTTGTAAAGATCAATTCCAATTTCTACTTCTTTATCCTGGATTCCTCTGATATCAACTTTTGAAATTTCGGATATTTTTTCAATTTCATCTTCTAAGTATTCACCATATTTTTTGAGTTGATCCATTGAAAAATCACCGGATAGATTAATATTCATTATCGGCATTAATTCGGCAAAATTCAATTCCTGAACTGTAGGTTCAGCCTGTAGATCTTTGGGAAAATCCCTATCAGAAAGGGCAGCATCAACTTTGTCTTTCACTTTGCGTAAAGCCTCGGTAGGTGTAACATTAAAATCAAATTCAACCTGAATAGATGAAAAACCCTCAGAAGAGGTTGAAACAATTTCATTAACTCCTGAAATTCCGTTTATTTCTTTTTCTAAAGGCTTGGTAATTAATTTTTCAATATCTAATGCTGAATTTCCGGGATAAGGTGTTGAGATAAAAATTTGAGGGACAACAATTTCTGGAAAAGCTTCTCTTGGCATGCTTTGATAAGAAAATATTCCGGCAAAAATTATCATAAAAGTTATAACAAAAACAGTCATTCTGTTTTGAATAGCCCATGTTGATAATTTAAACTCCTTAAGTGTATTATTCATTTTAATATTTTTCAGAAATTAAGCAATAATTTAGTTTATTATTTTAACCAATTCACCATCTTTTACAATTCTCGCACCTTTATTTATTAAAGAGTCACTTACTTTTAAACCATCAATAATGAGTGATTGTTGCTTGTATTCTTTTGAAACTTTAATGATTCTTTTTAAAGCCTTAAAATCACCATCATTTTTATTGATCACATAAACAAAATTGTTTCCGTCTTTATCTTTTTGAATAAGTGAAGATGGAATTATAATGCCATTTTCTTCAAAATCTTTAATTTTTATGTCTGCTAATAAATTTGGTTTGATCAGATTATTTTTATTATTGATATTTATTTTAGTTTTAAAACTTCGATTGTTGGGGTTGATCACATTACCCACTTGTGCAATTTCTGATTTCATTTCGGTATGAATTGAAGTAAAATTGATCAATGCTTCATTTCCTTTTTTGATATAGGGTAAGAAAGTTTCGGTAACATCGGCTTCTAAATATATTTTATCTAGATTAACCAATCTGATTACTGAAAGTTGAGGGCTTGCCAATTCACCTTTTTTAGGGAATATCTCATCGATAATACCCGAGAATGGAGCTTTAATTTTCATTTTTGCAGCCTGGTTTGCAATAGTATTTTTACTTTTCTTTAAACTTTCAAATTGCGTTTTAGCTTGTAGGTATTGCATTTCAGAACCAATTTTTTGATCCCATAATCTTTGCTGTCTCTCAAAGGTTGTTTTTGCCAGATTTAATTGAGTGTTTAATTCTGCTATGTTATCCTGAATTGATGAATCATCCAATTGAATTAAAACCTGACCTCTTTTTACCCTTTGTCCCTCTTTAACAAGAATGTTTTTAATGGTTCCACCAATCTCAGGTCTTATTTCAATGTTTTTATCTGCTTTTACAACACCTTGAATTTCAATATAGTGTTTAAAAATTCCTTGTTCAGGACTTGTAACTGAGACAACCTGATAGTTACTTTTAGAATCTATTTTTGATATGTTTAATTCAATTTTTCGTAAAATATTATTCAAACTATCTATTTGATTGATAACAGATGTTTTTTGTTCCCGGAGTTCTTTTAGTGAATTTGATATTTGGTTTTCTTCCTTTTTACAAGAGAAGAAAACCAGAAATAAGAAGATATAGATAATTGATTTTTTCATTTTAAAATATATTAAGGGCGTTTTCTAATTCTACTTTTGATTGTATGATCTCTAATATTGATTGAATGTATTGCTGTTGTTGCTGATATAATTGGTTTTGGGCGTTGGTCAGGTTAAAACTAGAGCTGAGTCCCTCAAAAAATTTAATTTGTTCCTTATTAGCAATACTTTCAGCTAAAACTAAATTTTGTTTGGATGTTTGGTAATGATCCAATGCAAATTGATATTTATTTTTGGCGGTATCAACTTGTAATTTTAATCTTTGTGAAGTTTCGTCTAATGCAATTTCTGATTGTTCTAAACTAATTTTAGCCTGTTGTGTTCTGGCACTTCTTTGTAAACTGCTAAAGATTGGCACATTTAAACTAACTCCAAATAAAGAAGAGTTAAACCAATTTCCATTATTTTTAAAAAAGATATCATTGTCATTGTTGGCATAAGTTGAATAATTTATAAAAGCTCCCAATGACGGAAGTGCATGGCTCTTTTCAAACTTTACTAATAACTCATTTGAAACAACTGTGTTATCTGCAATTCGATAATCTATGTGGTTGTCTAAATCAAAATTAGAGTTTATCAAATTTATATTTGATGAACTTAACGCGAGTTCTTCAAGATTTTCTTTTAAAACCACCTGTGTATCAATTGGAATACCTAAAGTTAGATTAAACATTTTTTTTGCAATAATTTCAAGTCTATTAGCTTTATTTATCTGATTTTCGATGGTTGATAAAGTAATTTGCTGTTGCTCAAGATCTTGTTCTTCTGCCAGGCCATTTGCCAGAATTGCCTTAGTTTCACTTAAGTTTTTTTGTAAAACAGCTCTGTTTTTCTCCAATATTAAAATAGATTCATGTGCAATCAATACACTTCCATAAGCGTTTATAACAGCTTCTTTTACTTTTTGATCAGTTTTTTCTTTGGCGAGTTCATAAATTTTTAAATAAGTTTTAGCAGATTGTAACCCGACTAAATATGAACCGTCAAATAACAACTGTGTTAAGGTTAGGGTTGCATTTAAATTTTGTTTTGTACCAAAAGAAACTTCCATAAATTCACCGGACTCACCACCAAAAAATTCAGCAGGTATTAAAGTTATTCCCTGTTTGAGCCAGTTTTGATAATCTACTTTACCATTAATTTGAGGTAATCCAATAGTTGTAGTTTCCCATTTCTTTTTTTCTGCAGCAGCTATATCTAACTTTGCAGTTCGAACAGTATAATTATTTGTTAAAGCATAATTAACTGCTTCATCAATTGTAAAGGCATAAGTGGTGCTCTCTTGTGCTCTTAAAGTTGAAAATATTGAAGAGATTGAGAAAATTAGTAAGAAGATCTTCTTCATTTTTTAATAATATTTTGTAATGTTTTTAATCCTTTTTCAGTTGCGATTGCTCTAATGTGATATTCTAAATAGCTATCCATTAAATATGGGCCAGAAAAATCATTTTTCGGAAATAATTCTACATTTTTAATGCCCATCATTCCATTAAAATAAATTCTGGTTATTAAGTTGATATCAATTCCTTTTCTGTAATAACCTTTTTCTATTCCTCTATTTAAATTTTGGGTAACACATGAATTAACAGAATCAAATTGTTTTTGTTTTAGTGTTTCGAATATTTTGGGATAATATTTTTGCAATTGGTATTGGGGAGAAGATTCTTCATTTTTTAATTGCTCTAATACTAGTGATTTGACTTTGTATAACTCATCAATAGGATTATAATTTGAAGCACAAATCGTAAATATCCCTTTATTGATCTTTTCAAAAGCATAAATTGAAGCTGCTTCTACTAATTTAGCTTTGGTTGAGAAATAAGTATAAATGGTCTTTTTTGATATTGCCAGTTCTTTAGCAATATCGTCCATTGTTATGCTTTTAACGCCATAACTTAAAAACAAATCTATAGTTTTATTTAAGATCTTTTCTTTCAAGAGCGGGCAAAGGTAATGAAAGGAAACTAAAAATACTTAAAAAGTTTCCAAAGTTTTTATTCTTTTTGCCTTACTTGTGGTTTTATTTTCAGAAAAGATTATTTTTACAAAAAATAGTAAATTGAATATAGAAGATTACAAAAATGCATTTTTACTTTATTTAGATGATAAAACTAATGCAAACAGTGTTTTAAATGAACCAAAGAATTTATATGAGCCAATTCAATATATTTTAAATCTTGGCGGAAAAAGATTACGACCGGTTTTAACTTTATTGAGTTGTGACATCTTTAGCGGAAATTATAAAAGTGCTTTAGATGCTTCATTGGCCATTGAGATGTTCCATAATTTTACTTTGATGCATGACGATATTATGGATGAAGCATCTATTAGAAGGGGTAAAACTACAGTTCATATAAAATGGGATATTAATACCGGAATTTTATCTGGTGATGCATTGATGATTTTGGCTTATCAATTATTTGAAAATTATGAGGGACAAGTCTTTAAAAGCATTATTTCCCTTTTTAATAAAACGGCAATTGAAGTATGTGAAGGTCAACAATACGATGTTGATTTTGAGACTAAAAGTGAAGTTACTTTGACCGAATATGAGAAAATGATTGGATATAAAACTGCTGTATTGGTTGCTGCTGCTTTAAAAATGGGTGCTATTATTGCTGAAGCTGATGAAAAAGAAACAGATTTAATTTATAATTTTGGTTATAATTTAGGAATGGCATTTCAATTGCAAGATGATTATTTAGATTCCTTTGGATCAGAAGAGTTTGGCAAAAGAATAGGTGGAGATATTATTGAAAATAAAAAAACTTTTTTAGTTATTAAAACTTTAGAACTCGCTTCTGAAGAAGATAAAAAAATAATTAAAGATCTTTTTTCAACAAGTGATAAAAGCTTAGAAAAAATAGATAGAGTTACTAATTTTTTTAAAAAATATAAAGTAGACAAAAGCATTCAAATTGAGATTGAAAAATACACTGAGAAAGCCTTTATAGATGCTAAAAAACTAAACGTTTCTCAAGAAAATAAAGATAAATTGATAGAATTTGGCAATAATTTAATGAAGCGGAAATTATAATGTTACCTAAGGAGTTTTCAATAGAATATTTACAGGAAGTTGAAAATAAAGAATTATTAAAAAAATTAATTCTTCAAATTAAAAAAGATGCACATTTGGTTGGAGTGGATTTTGAAATAAATGAAGAAAGCTCTTCTATTGAATTGGTAAATTATTTACAGTATTTTCTAAGTAATTTAATTCAAAATGATTTTACTACTTATGTAAATTTATTATATCGGATTGATATTTCTGAAAAACAATTAATAAAGTTACAAGATATGGAAATCAGT
>DAOUPQ010000058.1 GCA_030626085.1 Flavobacteriia bacterium | reverse complement strand
GTGCGGGCGAAAGGACTCGAACCTTCACACCGTGAGGCACTAGATCCTAAATCTAGCGTGTCTACCAATTTCACCACGCCCGCAAAAGAGTTTGCAAATATAAACAATTTTATAAATTACAAAAACATTGTTTTAAAGATTTTTTATGCCGTAAGGCTAAGAAAAATCGGCTCTAATATGTGTCTTTGATCCAATTATAAGGTTTCCTTTTTATCCAATTTCCTCTTGTAAAATCAGGGAAATCCTGTGGCTCGCCGTTGTTTGCAATAGATTGTTCTGATAAAGGAGTTATTGAACTCCAGGCTGCTGCATCATAAGCATCTAAGGGTGGTGCTATATTTTGTTTGGCCGACTCCACAAATGCATTCAATACAAAGAAATCCATACCTCCATGGCCTGATCCGGAAGCATATTCTCCATATTTTTTCCATAGAGGATGATCATATTTTTTAAGCCATTCATCAGCAACATCCCATCTATGTGACTTTGATTTACCTTCAATATAAATCCTATTTCCATCAACTTCCCAAAGTCCGTTTGCCCCTTGAACTCTAAACCCTAATGAATAAGGCCTCGGTAAATTACAATCATGTGTTACAATAATTGTTTCTCCATTTGAAGTTTCGATGGTCGTAGTGATAACATCCCCTTGTTTCCACTTAATCTTTGCATTAGAATGATCTTCTCCTCCATTTTTTACAATATAATTATTTAGACCTATAGATTTTGAAGCCGAAGATGTTAATGATGTAAATCGGTTTCCTCTGTTGATATCACACATTGCAGCAATTGGACCAATACCATGTGTGGGATATACATCACCATTACGTAATAACGAATGTTGCGTTCTCCACCTGGCTTCTCCTTTTGCATCTTTACCAAATTCCGTTCCATTGGTGAATTTAACATTTCTTAGATCATGTTGATAACCACATCTAAAATGCACCAATTCTCCAAATACATTTTGCTTTACCATATTTAAAACAGCCAAAACATCTCGCCGGTAATTTACATTTTCCAAGATCATCATATGCGTACCTGTCTTTTCATGTGTATTTACTAAATCCCAACACTCTTCCATAGTATTAGCTGCAGAAACTTCAACTCCTGCATACACATTTGCAAGCATAGCATCCTTTGTCATACGTGTGTGCCATAACCAAGGAGTAGAGATTATAACTGCATCAACTTCTTTATCATTCAATAGATTCCGATAATCATAATCATTTTTACCAAAAGTTTTTGGCTTAATAAATCCTGCTTTATCAATTTTATTAAGCGCATTTGCTAAAGCTGTTGGATCAATATCGCATACAGCCGTTATTTCTACATCTTTTCTTCGTAAACTGTTATTTAGATGAGACATTCCTCTACCTCCAACACCAATAAATGCTAATTTCAATTTATCAGAACCTACAATATTTCCAAATGCCATATTTGGAACAACACTAACCCCTACACCAACAATTGCTGTATTTTTAATAAAATTTCTTCTTGTATTCATTTTTATTATTGATTTGAATAAATAATTTATTTTTGACTGTTTAAATTTAAGTATTTAATTTTTATATCTTTGGTATTATAAAATCTTTTCTAATTATGACAACAATAAAATCCTACGTACAAGATAATAAAGATCGATTTATCAATGAATTGATTGAATTGTTAAAAATACCTTCTGTAAGTGCTGATCCAAAATATAAAGATGATCTATTAAAAACTGCTGAAGCAATTAAAGATTCACTTAAAGATGCCGGTTGCAAAAAAGTAGAACTTTGTGAAACTCCTGGTAATCCGATAGTTTATGGTGAACATATTATTGATAATGATCTGCCAACTATTCTGGTTTATGGTCATTATGACGTACAACCAGCCGACCCTCTTGAATTATGGGATTCTCCACCATATAAACCCGTAATTAAAAAAACTGAAATTCATCCTGAAGGTGCCATTTTTGCTCGAGGTTCCAGTGATGATAAAGGACAGTTATACATGCATGTCAAAGCTTTTGAATATATGATCAAAGAAAAAAAATTACCTTGTAATGTAAAATTTATGATTGAAGGTGAAGAGGAAGTAGGATCATCCAGTTTAAATTGGTTTGTAAAAAGAAATCAACAAAAATTAAGCAATGATGTGATTTTAATTTCAGATACCGGAATGATCAGTAATAAACAACCTTCAATAACAACAGGACTGCGTGGTTTGAGTTACGTTGAAGTTGAGGTTACAGGTCCTAACAGAGATCTACATTCTGGTTTATACGGTGGCGCTGTTGCAAATCCGATCAATATTCTTACAAAAATGATTGCGTCTCTACACGATGAAAATAATCATATTACCATACCTGATTTTTATAATAAAGTCCTTGAAGCTTCAACTGAAGAACGAGCTGAAATGGCCAAAGCTCCTTTTTCATTAGACACATATAAAAAAGCATTGAATATTGATGATGTTTATGGTGAGAAGGGGTTTACAACCAATGAAAGGAATTCAATAAGGCCAACTTTAGATGTCAATGGTATCTGGGGAGGTTATACTGGCGAAGGTGCTAAAACTGTTATTCCTTCAAAGGCTTTTGCAAAGATCTCTATGCGTTTGGTTCCTGATCAAAATCCTGATGAGATTACTGAATTATTTAGCAAACATTTTAAAAGTATCGCTCCAAAAGCCGTAAAAGTTAAGGTTACCGCTCATCATGGAGGAGATGCCTATGTTACTCCTATTGATAGTATTGGTTACCTTGCAGCGAATAAAGCTTATACTGAAACCTTTGGTGTTGAAGCTATTCCACAAAGATCAGGAGGTAGTATTCCGATTGTTGCTCTTTTTGAAAAGGAATTAAAAAGTAAAACCATTTTAATGGGATTTGGATTAAATAGTGATGCCATTCATTCTCCTAATGAACATTATGGTATCTTTAATTTTTTAAAAGGTATTGAAACAATCCCGCTTTTTTATAATTATTATACTGAAATGTTTAAAAATCAATAACTTGTTTTTATAATTAAGCTTAATATTTAAAATTAATTAGATTTCTTTAACTATTTAACAAATCTTTATCTTTTAATTAAGACTTAAAAATGTAACGTAGTGATGATTTTTGTCGTCTTATAAATTCTAAAGACTTTATAAGATGCTAAAAGAATTTTTTTGGATGTGCTCCGGTGCAGACCATGATCTACTAAAGAATTGTTCAAAATCCGAACAAGTAAAATATGCCGGAATAGGTGGAACAGTATTTTTTACAGCCGTTATGGCTTTTATTGCTTCAGCATACGCGCTTTTCACTGTTTTTGATTCTGTTTACACCGCTGTTGGATTTGGAATTATCTGGGGCTTACTCATATTTAATTTAGATAGATTTATTGTCTCTACCATCAAAAAACAAGGAAAACCCTGGATAGAATTAGGACAAGCCATACCGCGAATAATTTTGGCGATCATAATAGCTGTTGTAATAGCAAAACCATTAGAATTAAAAATTTTCGAAAAAGAGATTAATAAAGTATTATTAGAGCAAAAGAATAATCTAACACTTCAAAATAAAGAACAGATTGCTTTACAATATTCGCCTGAGATTAATCGGGTTACAACTGAAATTCAAGGTTTAAAAGATGCTATTTTAAACAAAGAAAATGAAATTAATGATCTGTATAGTACTTATATCGCTGAAGCGGAAGGAAGAGAAGGAACCCTCAAAATTGGAAAAGGCCCTGTTTATAAAGAAAAAAGAGAAAAACATGATTCATCATTACTAGAATTACAACAACTCCGCGAAGAAAATAAAAATCTAATCGCTGATAAAGAAATAGTTTTAAAAGATCTAAGAGAAAAACAAAAATTACAAACTACAAACAGTCAACCAATAATTGATGGTTTTGACGGATTAATGGCTAGAATAAATGCTTTAGATAAATTACCATGGCTACCGTCTTTTTTTATATTCTTATTGTTTTTAGCAATCGAAACTTCTCCGATATTTGCAAAATTTTTATCCCAAAAAGGCGAATATGATCTAAAGTTTGCCAATCACGAAAATAAGATTCAGGTTTGGGTTGAACAACAAAAAAACCAGCGCGAAGAATTATTAAAAACTGATATTATCCTAAACAACAAAGTTTATTATGATATTGGTGAAGAAGAAAAAATATATGCATATAAAAAGCAAAAGGCTGAAGACCTAATGCAACTTCAATCAGATGCTTTTTACAAAAAACAACAAGATGTATTACAATAGATCTATCATTTTTCTAAAGGATAGATCTTTACATCATCCCCTAACCATTTTTGCAGGCGATCATATATTTTCTGCTGATCTTCCTTAGAAAAATCTTTAATTCTGGTTTTATGGGAACCTTCTTTTAGAACCATTTTCAAGGCATCTACATTTAATTTAGGACTAGGAGCACACGCACCCCATGTATCATATTCTCCATAAATATAGAGTATTTTATCTCCATAATTTTCAATATAATTACGTACCTTTTTTATATATTCAGGGTTATATGTTAGATCTACATTCTTAGGGGCAAAACGTAAATTTGTGGGCTGATGGGCTACTTTTAAAAGATCTCTTACTGGCGTTGTATCAAAACCATAATATCCCAATTCGGTCATGTGTTGATAATAAGAGGGCAATAGATCATAATAGGTTTTATCATTATAAAATCCTATTCCCACAATCTTATTTATATAATCAAACATTTCTTTGGAAGTTGCTTTTTCTCCTGGTATTTCTTCACATTTACCACCCCATTGCCAAAATGAAAAAGGAAATTCCATAACAGCATATTCTATAGTTTCATCAACAGGTATTTCGATAAATTTCATCTTTTTCTTTTCAGCATATTTATTAATTTGATAAATAACTGAATCTTTGTTATTTAAAACTTTTCGTTGAAATTTAAAAATTGATCCTCTACATTTATTTGTGCCAACAGTTTTAATATGATTTCCTGTTCTTGAATCTTCCTGGCCATTAATTATTGGTGCAACATAGGGAACAGCCACATCAACATCATTTGGATATTTTGATTTGTAGATCAGTACAGTTTCACCTCCTTTACTAATTCCTGTTGAGATCCATTTTCCTGTATATAAAGTTTTTAACTTGGTAATTAACTGATGATAATCTTCAATTGCCTGATCATTTTTTAAATATTCCCAAGGAATTGAATCCTGACGGGATTTGCCATAAAATCGGTATTCAACCTGTACTTGATTCCCTTTAAAGATCTTACTTAATTCATAAGTTCTCGGGCGAGCATTGTAGCCTTCTGTAACTAAAATATTTGGTTTATCATAACCAATATGAGATAAATAAATGTAATGATTAAATGTACCGGCTTTTATGTTTTGATGATCTAAAGGCTCATTCAAAACCATTTGATAGGATTCTGTATAAAAATCTTTAGATTTGATCTTTGTTATTTTTGCATCAGGGAAAAGATCTTGTAATTTTTGAGCAACACTAACAGTTTCACCACTTTTTACTTGTGCAATTACCGAAATAAAAAATGTGTTGAAGATTAAAAAGAATAAAAAGGATCTATAGAATTTCATTTATTTTAGTTTTTAAATATGGTGCTTTATAAATTTCAAACTTATACATTTTTAATCAATTTGTATATTATTTTATCCTTTAATAATGTAAAGAGCCCATTGAAAAACAAATTTATATTATCTTTAATTCTTATCTTAAATAAATCACTCAGATGCAAAATATTCCCATAATAGATAAGGGTTTTATTGAAATTCATAACAATTTCTCAGATTTGATCTTTGAAATTCATAAAGCATTTGCTTCGTCTGATATTGAAGTTCCTTTAAGACATCATCACGATTTTTTAAACCCGAAAGAAGGAGTCGATTCTACATTACTTATTATGCCTGCATGGAATCCGGGAAAAGAATTGGGTGTGAAATTAATAACTATTAGCCCAAATAATGGAAAATACGATCTGCCTTCCATACAAGGGATTTATATATATTTTGATGCACATAAAGGAATGCCAAAAGCAATCATAGAGGCAAAAGAATTAACGGTTAAAAGAACTGCCGCTACTTCTGCTCTAGCATCATCCTACTTATCAAAAAAAGATACTTCAAGTATGCTAATGATCGGTACGGGAGCACTCTCAACTAATCTTATACTTGCTCATGCCAAAGTAAGACCTATTAAAAATGTATTTGTTTGGGGTAGAAATTTTGAAAAAGCAAGAGCAGTTTGCGAAAAATTAAAACATGAGAAATTTGACATATCGCCTGTAAAAAATATAAAAGATAAAATTAGCGAAGTTGATATAATTTCTTGCGCAACCTTATCAAAAACTCCGCTGGTTATAGGTAAATATTTAAAAAACGGTCAACATATAGATTTGGTTGGTGCTTATAAAAAAGATATGCGTGAAACCGATGATAAAACCATCAAAAAGGCAAAAATATTTTTAGATACCTATGAAGGAGGTATAAAAGAAAGTGGTGATATTGTAATTCCCTTAAAAAATGGAATTTTACAAGAAAATGATATCAAAGCAGATCTTTTTGAACTGTGTCAACAAAAAAAGAAAGGAAGAACCAATGATAAAGAAATAACAGTTTTTAAATCGGTTGGTCATGCTTTAGAAGATCTTGCTGCTGCAAACTATTTTTACAAAATCTACAAAAAGACAATGATCAAATAATTCAATAAAATGAATACTTACCAAAACATTTTAAATAAAAAAGAATTTACTCCACCGGATAATTGGTTACAAATAAAAACCATCGATATGCATACCGGTGGTGAACCTCTTCGTGTAATTATTGATGGATTTCCAGAATTAAAAGGTAATTCTGTTTTAGATTATCGAAGATATTGTAAAGAGAATTATGATAATTTACGTACTTCCTTAATGTTTGAACCCCGTGGTCATGCCGATATGTATGGTTGTATTTTAACGCCTCCAAATGATGAAGATGGAGATTTTGGAATTATTTTTTTACATAATGAAGGCTATTCAACTATGTGCGGACATGCCATTATTGCAATTTCTACTTTGGCCATTGAGATGCGTTGGATAAATGTAAAAGAAGGTGATAATATCTTAAAAATTGATGCACCTTGTGGAAGAATTACTTCTTATACCCAAGTGAAAAATGGAAAAACTATAGGAGTTCGGTTTCATAATGTTCCAAGTTTTGTAATCGGCTTAGACCGAACTATTGAAATTAATGATATTGGAAAAGTTACCTACAATCTGGCTTATGGTGGTGCTTTTTATGCTTATGTTGATTTACATAAAAATAATTTTGATTTTGATCTTAGTCCGAATTCTTATAGAAAATTAATTCAAACCGGAATGAATATCAAATATGCGGTGACACAACAGGATAAAGAAATTTTGCATCCATTTGAGAACGATCTAAGTTTTTTATATGGCACCATATTTATTGGCGATTCAGATAAAAAAGATATCGACAGTAAAAATGTTTGCATTTTCGCTGAAGGTGAAGTTGATCGGAGTCCAACCGGCTCAGGAGTTGCAGGAAGAATGGCCATTCACAAAGCCAGAAAAGAGATAAATTATGGAGAAAACATGACCATTGAAAGCATCACCGGGTCTGTTTTTAAAGGTTCTATTATTTCAGAAGAAAATTATGGCCCTTTTAAAGCTGTTATTCCTCAAGTAGAAGGAACAGCCCATATCACAGGCATGCAAACTTTTATTATTGACCCTAAAGATCCTATGAAAAATGGTTTTATTTTAAGGTAAAATTACGATTAATTTTACTTCATCAATACTTCAATTACATCAATTTCAATTGGCATGGCTTTGGTTAAATTCACATTACCTTCTTGGGTAATTAAAATATTATTTTCTAATCTACAGCCTATTCCCTCTTCAGAAATATAAATTCCAGGCTCACAAGTTAAAACCATACCGGGTTCAAAAGGCCTAGAGTACAAACCAACATCATGAACATCGAGTCCTAAATGATGTGCTGTACCATGCATAAAATATTTCTTGTACAATGGATTTTTAGGGTCTTGATCCTTGACTTCTTTTGCATTCAACAAACCTAGATTGATCAATTGTTCTTCAACCAAATCAGCCATTTGCTTTTCATAATCAGTCGGTAAAAAACCTGGTTTCAATAATTTTGATCCTTCTTTTAAACAATGTAAAACTGCATTATAAACCTCTTTTTGACGTTTTGTGAATTTACCATTAACCGGAAAACATCTTGTGGTATCTGAATTGTAATTGGCATAACAAACACCAAAATCCATCAAAACCATATCACCATCTTTACAAATATTATCATTGGTATTGTAATGTAATGCACAAGCATTTTTACCAGAAGCAATAATGGGTAAAAAAGCATGACGCTTTGCCCCTTTTTTAATCAATCCATAAGTTAGCTCTGCTTCTAATTCATATTCCATCTTATCTGGTTGAACCGATTTTAATACTCTTTTAAAACTACCAATACTTATATCAATAGCTTTTTGAATTAATTCAATTTCTTCTTCCGTTTTTATCTGACGTAATGCACGAATAATTTTAGCTGCGCGTTTATAATTATGTAAAGGATATTTTTCTTTACAAAATTTAATCATTCTATCCTGTTGGGTAAGCATTGCTACAGTTGCTGATTTTTTATGCTCATTATGCCCCAGATAAAAAGTATCGGCTTCAAAAGCCATATACTGTAGAGTGATTTCAAAATCTTTAAGCCATTTTATATTTTTAATACCTGAAATTTCGGTTGCTTTTTCTTTGGTAAGTTTATCCCCTTCCCAGATCTTTATCAGATCATTGGTTTCCTTTACAAAAAGAATTTCTCTGTTTTCAGATAATTCTGCATCCGGATACAACAATAAAACAGACTCTTCCTGATCGATTCCAGCGAGATAGAACATGTCATTGTTTTGTGCAAAACCCATCAGATCATCAGCATTTGTGGGCATCAGATCATTAGATGTAAAAATGGCTATTGCATTGGTTGACATTTTGTTTTTAAAATTTTTTCTATTCTTTATAAATAATGACGATGGAATTTTTTTATATCTCATAGTTTTTTTATTCAGATTCTCTTTTATTATTGATCAATCTTGAAATTTTCAATGGATTTCCATTTTTCAATTCATCTGGCAATAATTCATATGGCCAATTTTGAAAACTTATAGGCCGTACCCATCTTTTTATAGAGTGAATTCCAACAGCCGTAAATCTGGAATCAGTTGATGCCGGATAAGGCCCACCGTGTTGCATTGACGGACAAACCTCAACACCGGTTGGAACACCATTGTAAATAATTCTTCCTACCCTATTCTGTAAGGCTTCAAAAATATCTCTATTTTGATCCAGCTCATCTTTTTCTGCTAAAATAGTTCCCGTTAATTGTCCTTCTAGATTATTAATAACCTCTAATAACTGTGACTTATCTTTACATTGAACTACCATTGAAAACGGTCCAAAAACTTCCTGATGTAAAGTAGTATTTTTTAAAAATGTGTCTCCTTCCACAGTAATAATTACCTGCCTTCCATAATTTTTAGGCACATCTTTTGTGTAATCAGCTTTTATAAAAACTCCTCTTTGAGAAGAAACTTCAGCTTTATTCCTTTCAAAATTTCCAATAATATCAGGGTGCAACATACATGATGGTTCTACTTTTACAATCTCCTCTACCAAAATTTGAATAAAACCTTCTAAAACATCATCTTTTATCCCAATAATTAGTCCCGGATTAGTACAAAACTGACCACTGCCCAAGGTAATTGATCCCGCATAAGTTTTTGCCCATTCTTCTCCTTTTTGTTTGGCCGCCTTTGGCATTAAAATTACCGGATTTACACTACCCATTTCAGCAAAAACAGGTATAGGTTCTGCACGTTGGTTTGCCAAATCAAATAATGCTCTTCCACCCCCGACACTTCCTGTAAAACCGACCGCTTTAACATTTGGATGCTTCACCAAAACTTGTCCGACCTTTATTCCACTACTATTTAAATTAGAAAAAACTCCATTGGGCATTCCGGTTTTTTCAGCAGCTTTTATAATTGCCAATGAAACCATCTCACCAGTACCTGCGTGCATGGGATGTGATTTTACAATAACCGGACAACCGGCAGCCAAGGCAGTTGCTGTATCTCCTCCTGCTGTTGAATATGCCAGCGGAAAATTACTGGCACCAAAAACTACAACCGGACCTAATGGAAAAAGCATTTTTCTCAGATCTGGTTTAGGAATTGGTTTTCTTTCAGAAATT
>DAOUPQ010000015.1 GCA_030626085.1 Flavobacteriia bacterium | reverse complement strand
GACAGTTTGACGGTTACGGTTAAGATTTTTTAACGGTTAAAAGTGTGGATAATTTTCCGCAGGAAAAATATCCACCATAAAAGTACATAAACCTTTGAATTTAGCCAAAACCCGTTATAAATTTTAACCAATGTTGGGTTTTAGTGCATTTTCCGTTTTGCTTTTAAAACTTTCCGCAACAATTTGTTTCCGTTTCAGATTGGAAAAGTCCGCAAAGCCGAGTTTACCGTTTTAGTGATAATTCCGTTCTCTTTATTTTTCCGTCATGCTTTTCAATTCCGCATTACTTTTTTTCCGCTGTTTTTGGATTTCCCGTTTCCTTTTTTATTCCGCTTTGCTTTTCAAATTCCGCTGTAATATTTCATTTCCGCAAAGTTGCTCAAAAGTTTGATTTAAAAGACTAAAATAGTGTTGTTTTTGAGGATTTTCCGCATTAAACCCAACTCGTTATATCCATACAAAAATACACTTTTATAAGGTGTATTTTCCGGATAACATTAATAATGATAATTTATAACCCAAAAAAATCAAGTATTTAAAAACTCCATTTTAACCTAACAAATAATGCACTCCCACTATTGGGTAATGAATTTCCATCCGCATCATTTACTCTATCCATTGAATAGTACTGCCCAATCACTGCCAGCTCAAAAGTATCTGACATAGAATAGCTAAGTGTAGGCCCAAAATACACAAAATTACCCTGTGGACCGTACATTCCTGCCAGCATAAGGTTAATCAAAGGACTTAATTGATAACCTCCACTTCCAAAAAGTGCAACTTTGGTTGGGAAAAGATTTTTCGGACTTAGATCCATAAAGATCACTTCTCCCAAACCTCCTGACATATCATCGGCACCAAAACCATTGTAAAGTGTTTCAAACTGTAGATTTAGAGAATTTTTAAAAGTATAATCATAATGTAATGTGGCAGTTATCGTACCACTTTCTTCTGAAGAATCTTCCATGGGATGATAATAGGTCATCTCACCACAAAAACCTCCACCGGCAATACTGCCTGACCAGCCACCACCAATAATATAATCACTTTCAGTAAAAACCCCACCTAAGAACTGAATATCATATCCATGTGTATTAAATCGGTATAACAAAGCCGAAGTTATTTTATCATCATAATTTATTGAAGTTGATAATTCAATTTTACTCGATTCTCCAATATAGTATTGCAATCTCACAGCATCACTACCGGGTTTTTCTTCATAATCAAAATCAAAATACGAATAGGTATTAAAAAGGTCGTTTGGGTTCCAAACAAAAGTTTGCCCCCAGTTAATTCTTTGCCGACCTAAAGTAACCTGAAAATTTCCAACCGAATAATCTATCATCAACCTGTCAAGTTGTGAAATGCCAATCCAAGAATTCTCATCTGCCCAAACCCACGACAGATCAAAATAACCTACATCCCTACCAATATAATCACTATAATTAGGAATAAGTGTTACATTATTACCGGCAATTATTCTGTTGCGCAAACCTGCTGTAAACGTAAAATTATCATTGATATACCATTTAAGATCAAAACGGTTATGAAGTGTATTTTCAATCGACATTCCACCATCATCAATAGTCTGCATTGCTGTCATTCCTTTTATATAACCCTTTAACATCCAATTATCCTGAGCATAAATACTTATTGATAATAGACTGAATAATAGAACTATATAAAATTTATATTGCATGATTTTGATTTCTAGCAAACTTTTTCTTTTTACTTTTTACTATATCCTTTTAACTTTATTCTTTAAGTTTTTACTTTATCCGATACTACTTTTCCATCATCTATCATTATAACTCTACGAGCTTTATCAACTACCCTTTGATCGTGCGTAGAAAAAATAAACGTGATATTTTCTTCTTCATTTAATTTTTCCATGATATCCAACAATTGATTTGTTGATTTAGAATCGAGATTTGCTGTGGGTTCATCGGCAAGAATAAATTGTGGCTTTGAAGCTAAAGCTCTGGCAACTGCAACGCGCTGTTGTTGTCCGCCTGATAATTGATTTGGTTTACTTTTCATCCTGTTACCAAGTCCAACAGAATTTAAAATAGCCTTGGTACGATCGTTCATTTTAGTTTTATCCCAATTTTGAAGTTGCATGATAAACTCAACATTTTCTTTAGCGGTTAAAACCGGAATTAAATTATATGCTTGAAAAACAAATCCGATATTATACAACCTGAAATCAATCAATTTACTTGAAGAAAGCTTAGAGATATCCTGACCATGCACTTCAACCGAACCCGAAGTTGATTTTTCCAACCCGCCAATCATATTTAATAAGGTTGTTTTTCCTGAACCTGACGGACCAACAATTGCAGCGAATTCTCCTTTCTCAAATGTTAGGTCGATTCCGTTTACCGCATGAACAGGAACCTCTGTATCGGTATAGGTTTTTGTAAGATTACTAACTTTAATAACACTCATTGTTTTTCTTTTTTATAATTTTATAATGTTCTGATCGCCTCAGCAGGATTTAATTTTAATGCTTTAAAAGCAGGATAGATCGAGGCAACTATTCCCGTAAGGATAACCAAAATTGTAATTTCTAAATATCTGTAAGGTTCTAACATCGGGTAAGATATGGCACTATACCCAACTGATTCCAAACCTTCTGCCAGCGATGAAATATTAATACCAACTTTACCAAAATAATTGATTAGTAACATACTTATAATTTCACCTACAAAAGCACCAACCAAAGCCAAAAGGATCGTTTCAAACATGATCATCAAAAAAATTCTTTTTTTGTTCATCCCAATTCCCATTAACATACCTAATTCTTTGGTGCGCTCTAAAATTACCATAAGCATGGTATTGACTATTCCAAACCCAAGAGCTGCCAATATAATGATCATGAACACGCCCATATAAATATCCATATATTCAGTAATAAAACTTAAATATGGTTGAATTTCAGACCAATTTTCACTTAGAATTTCGGGATATTTTTTTTGGATATCTGCTGAGATAGCACCTGCCAGTTCATAATCATTAAGTAAAATATCAATTTCATGACTTTGCCCTTTAGGAATCTCTACTACTTTTCTCAAATCAACATCTCTAACAAAAACATACATTTTATCCCAGGGATTATTGTCTGTTTTAAACAACCCAATCACATTAAAAGCCGCACCGGTAATTTCGCCGTTATAATCTTGAAAAGTTAATATTATTTTAGATTTTATTTTTACTTTGAGTTCTTCTGCCAGAGCTTTAGAAATTACAATAGCATTTTTCTTTTTTGATACAAAGAAATCTCCAGATGTAGAATCAACCTTTTTATACAAACCAAAAACTTCCTTTTCAGTTTCTTGGTTGATACCTACAATAACAACACCCATATTTTTATTAGCAGTTGCAGCCATTGCCGAAACTTTTAATCTACTCGTTACAGCTTTAACATCTTCAATTTTTGATATTTCTGCTAATTTATCTTCAGTGGATGTTATGGTATTCTTTACATCAAAATTATCTGCAAAGTTTGGATGATGCAGTTGGATGTGCGCAGTTTCTAAAGAGAATGTGTTGACAACCCTTTGATTTGCCATTCCGTTCATCCAGGCCGAGGCAAATAATCCGCCAACCAAACCCGAAGCAATTGCAAATATCACGACTGCACTACGGGTTTTACTCCTCCAAATATTCCGCCAGGCTATTTTTAATAACATCATAATTTAAGATTTTAAGCCTTTTACAATATTTAACTTCAGTATTTTTAATATAGGATAATATATAGCAATTAAGCTAATAATTATAATTACAATTGCTTGATTTATAAATATTTGCGCATCCATACTCATAGGCATGATCGGTTCAAAATTAAAATCTTTCATCGCTTCCACCATTTCACCTGTAAACCTTATCGGGTGATAGAAAAAATAGATCATGAGTGGAAGACTAATAATTATACCGGCAATTACGCCTAAAATTGTTAAGAAGATCAATTCAAGAATAACCACCATTATTAATTTCTTTTTTTGCATACCAATAGAGATCATCATAGAAAACTCTCTAATTCTTTCATTGGTCATCATCAAAACGGTTCCAAAAATTCCAAAAGCAATTACCATATATAAAATGGCTATCATTATTAATCCTCCTGCATTATCAGATTCAATCATTTGAAGCAACTCTTTATTCATCACTTCCCAACCCATCACTTCATATTTATCCTGATCAATGCTCGATCTTAGATCTTGTTCAACAATATTTACATCATCCAAATTATCCATATCAAATGCCAAAGCGGTAAATTGATCACCTGTATCAAAAAAGTTTTGAGCTTCAGTAATTGATAAATAAACAGTTCGTCTGTTCATTTCAGGAATCGGTAGTTTTAAGATTCCCTTTACATGAAATAATCCTGCTGCAGTTGCTCCGTGATACCCCGAAGAGAACAAGACCAGAGTATCATTAATATTTATTTTTAAGAATTTAGCTAATTCTTCGGCTACCAAAACAGATCTATCATCAGCATTGATAAAATCACCTTGCTGTAGATATGATTTTATTTTGGTCATTTTATTTTCCTTTTCAGGAGAAATTCCCATTACTGCAACTCCTTTAGTAACATCTCCGGAAGAAGCTAGGGCAAAAGATTCTAATCGTGGAATGATAACATTTACCCTTGAATCAGATTCTAGATCTAAAATTTTTTGTTGATCAAATTCAAATATATTATTGATATTCTTATCATCCCAATATCCCTTTTTTTGAATTTGGATATAACCAGAATAAGATTCAATAGCATTTTCCTTCATTTTGGCATAAGAACCAACTTGAAAGCCACGCATAACAATAGCAAAAAATAAAGCAAACATAATGGATGCTATCGTTATAAAAGTACGTCTTTTATTTCGCCATATGTTTCGCCAGGCTATTTTTAAAATGGTTTTCATAAATCTATCTGATCTTTTTCATTTTTTGCTGTGAGAAAAATGATTCGGGTAAATCAACATCAAATTTAATATTCTTTATGTACAGCACTGTTTTTTTACCTTCCTCATCTGCCGGAATAATTTCAATTTTAGTAGGAATCAATCTGCCATCCATAGTTTTAAAATCATAAGCAAAGTCACTTTTTATCAATTCATCATCCTCATCATAATATTCTGATTTTACCTGAATATATTCATCATCTTTGCTGATCCATTTGTAAATTTTTCCCCAAATAACAGCAGCCTCTTCTTTGGGTATCATTTCAATTTTGTAAGTATCAAAACCTTCTACTTTTTCTTCACCCACAATTTTATGGTTATAATCGTGAACTATTGAGCTTTCTTTTAAAATATCGTCATTGGTATAATCTGAACCCATCCAACCCTGTGACATCATGGAAGCAGGAATTTTAATCATTCTGCTAATAGAAGGCATCCAGTTCCACATTTCGGTTTTTCGCTTCATAAAAACCTGACCTTTATCTTTTGCAGGTGCAGTAATATAGGTCATTGAATAATCCATACCTCTACCCCAGCTCTTCATCGTGACAGATCTTTTCCAGGTTGGGCGGATAATTTGCATCTCCATAGTTGATGTATTAGTTTTTCCCCTCATCTTTTCATCTGCTCTTTTGATAATCTCTTCTGCTGTAATATCATATTGAGCAAAAACACCAGCTGAAATCAAAGCAAAAAACAATATTAAAAAAACATTAAAATTTATTTTCATTTTATTTACTATTTAAATTTTTCGATTAATTGATTAATTACATTATTTAGAGGATAAGTATCTCCCATTAATAAATATCCAAGTGAAACACCATCTAAAGCACTTCCCAATAATAATGCGGTAGCTTTTGGATCATTATCTCCCTTATTTTTATAATACATTTCGAATATTGCAATATATTGTTCAAAAAAAGGAGTAAATATTTTAGTAAAAAGATCCTGTACTTCAGGCTGAGCAAACAAATTATAATATAATTTCCAGAATTTTTTATTTGACTGAATCATTTCAAAATTTCCCCTAATGGCAATTTCGAATTCTTTTTCAGTAAACAATTCTGTTGAAAATTCGTTAAAATATTCTGCAAATTGATTTAAACCATACATAAGGACACCCTCTAACAAATCTTCTTTACCTTCAAAATAATTATACAAGTTACCTTTAGAAACCTTAGATCTTATAGCAATGGATTGCATTGAAGTATTACCATATCCTTTTTCAGAAAAAAGTAAAAGAGCAGATTCTAAGATCAATTTCTCCTTTTTTTGCTTTAGCTTTTCAATCTGTTTTTCAGTTCTTGGTGACATTGATGATAATTTATGACTGACCGGTTAGTCAAAGATATAAAAATATTTGACTAAAACGTATTTTTAAAGAAAAAAGAAAAGGATTAATTAAAAAATACTATTTTTAGACTGAATTCTTTTAACTTAAAAAAGCATGGAACACTTTGATGAAAAGGCTCAAAACTGGGATAACGATATTACAAAAGTAGAACGAGCAAATATATTTGCCAGAGAAATCTATGATTTTATCCAACCTGACAGGTTGATGAACGCTTTGGAGTTTGGATGCGGAACTGGCTTATTGAGTTATCAATTAAAAGATAAATTTAATACGATCACGCTCGTAGATATATCTAAAGAGATGATAAAGGTTTTAAATGAAAAGATCAAAGCCAATAACCTAAACAACCTTTACCCTATTCATACAAACTTATTAGAAGATAAAATCGATATTGGTGATTTTGATGTTATTTACACTTTAATGACCTTACATCATATCATTGATACCAATAAAGTTTTAAAAACCTTTCATTCACTTTTAAAAACAAATGGTTATTTGTGTATCGCTGATCTGATAAAAGAAGATGGTAGTTTTCATCCTCCGGATTACAACTTTGAAGGTCATTATGGTTTTGACAAAGATGCCTTAAGTTTACTTCTGGTTGCTAATGGATTTGAAGTTTTAAATTACAATATAAGCTATGTTATAGAGAGAAAAGATGACGATTCAATAAAAAAATATCCATTATTTTTAATGATATGTAAAAAAGAATCATAAACTAATATCAATATTTAATTATCCTTAAAAAATAAATTATTAGATAGAATATTGCTTAAATTTATACAGAATTTGTAAACTGTATCCTCATGAATAAAAAATTCAAAGTAAAGGTTAATAATTCCTTAGATTTTAAATTTTACCAAAAACAAGTAGATAGCTTAGATATAATTCCAGAAAATAATTCAGAATTCCACATTTTAATTGACAACCAAGCCTTTAAAGCTAATTTGATCAATTCTGATTTTTCCAAAAAACAATACACTATTACTGTAAATTCCAACACTTACCTGGTAGAAATTGCAAGCCCAATAGATCAATTGATCAAAAAAATAGGCTACACTGTTGGTTCTTCAAAAAAACTCAATTTTATCAATGCGCCAATGCCTGGAATAGTCATTGATATTAATGTAGAAGAAGGTGATGAAATTAAAGAAGGTGATACCTTATTGATCTTAGAAGCCATGAAAATGGAAAACGCCTTGACAAGCCCAAAAAACGCCATTGTTAAATCGATCTATGCTGTAAAAGGTGGAACAGTTGATAAAGGTAAATTGTTAATCGAATTAGAATAATTTCCAAAAAAAGATCAAGATGAAAAAAATACTAGTTGCAAATCGGGGTGAAATTGCCATACGTGTAATGAAGACTGCCAAGAAAATGGGTATCAAAACCGTTGCTGTTTATTCTGATATCGATAGAAATGCACCCCATGTTAAATTTGCTGATGAAGCGATAAATATTGGTGGAAATCCTTCAAATCAATCCTATTTGTTGGGCGATAAAATAATTGAAGTTGCCAAAAAATTAAATGTTGACGGAATTCACCCGGGTTACGGATTTTTAAGCGAAAATGCTGAATTTGCAGAAAAAGTTGAAAAGAATAATATCATTTTTATCGGACCCAAATCTAAATCCATCAAAATGATGGGCGATAAGTTAGCCGCAAAAGATGCCGTTAAAAATTATGATATTCCAATGGTTCCCGGAATTGACAAAGCAATAACCGATGTTGAAAAAGCTAAGAAAATTGCAGTACAAATTGGATTTCCGGTTTTGATTAAAGCCGCAGCCGGTGGAGGCGGAAAAGGAATGAGAATTGTTGAAAATATTAAAGAATTGCCTTCACAGATGGAAAGAGCCATAAGTGAAGCTACATCAGCATTTGGTGATGGTTCCGTTTTTATTGAAAAGTACGTTACTTCTCCTCGTCATATCGAAATTCAGGTTTTGGCAGATATGCATGGTAACGTAATTCATCTTTTTGAAAGAGAGTGTAGTATTCAACGCCGACATCAAAAAGTTGTAGAAGAAGCCCCATCTTCGATTTTAACGCCTGAAATGAGAAAAAAAATGGGTGAAGCTGCAATAAATGTTGCCAGATCATGTGATTATGTGGGAGCAGGAACGGTTGAGTTTTTAGTTGATAATAAAATGGATTTTTATTTTTTAGAAATGAATACTCGCCTTCAGGTTGAACATCCGGTAACGGAATTTATCACAGGAATTGACTTGGTTGAACAGCAAATTAAAGTTGCTCGCGGCGAAAAATTATCTATTCTTCAGGAAGATCTAAAGATCAATGGTCATGCTATTGAATTAAGGGTATATGCCGAAGATTCTTTAAATGATTTTTTACCAAATGTTGGTAAATTAGAAACTTATAAAATTCCAAAAGGTAAAAATATCAGATTGGATGATGGCTATGAAGAAGGTATGGAAATACCAATTTATTACGATCCAATGATCTCAAAATTAGTCACCTATGGTAAAACTCGAATGGAAGCTATTCAATTGATGATTAATGCAATTGAACAATATAAAATTGTAGGTGTAGAAACTACTTTACCATTTGGAAAATTTGTGTGTGAGCACAAAGCATTTCAAACAGGTAAATTTGATACACATTTTGTTAAGAATTATTATTCGGCTGATAAATTAAAATCCAAATTAGAAGAAGAAGCAAAGATTGCAGCATTAATTGGATTAAAAATTTATTTTGAAGATCAAAAAATACTTCGAATTCCTAAATAAAAATTATTTATTGAGTGTCATACTAATAAAATAATAAACTCGAAACAATTAAGAGATGGAACCAAATCAAAAAAAATTATTTAATCGCCAAACCGAAGCTAGACTTGGTGGTGGAATAAAAAGAATCGAAAAACAACATCAAAAGAAAAAATTAACAGCACGTGAAAGAGTAGAATTATTATTAGATGAAGGATCTTTTGAAGAATTAGATATGTTTGTATCTCATCGTTCTACCGATTTTGGTATGGAAAAACAATTATTCTTTGGTGATGGAGTGGTTACAGGTTACGGAACTATTAATGATAGATTGGTGTATATATATTCTCAAGATTTTACTGTCTTTGGGGGGTCCTTGTCAGAAACTCATGCTGAGAAAATTTGTAAAATTATGGATCTTGCAATTAAAGTTGGTGCACCAGTTATAGGGCTCAATGATTCGGGTGGAGCCAGAATTCAAGAAGGAGTTGTTTCTTTGGGTGGTTATGCTGATATTTTTTATAGAAATGTACAGGCTTCAGGAGTAATTCCACAAATTTCAGCCATCATGGGGCCTTGTGCCGGTGGCGCAGTTTATTCGCCGGCTATGACTGATTTTACCCTAATGATTGAAGACACCAGCTATATGTTTGTTACCGGACCTAATGTTGTTAAAACTGTAACAAATGAAGAGGTAACCTCTGAAGAGCTCGGAGGTGCCAGTACACATTCTACTAAATCAGGAGTTACTCATTTAACTTCGGTAAATGATGTTATAGGTATTCAGGATATTAAAAAATTGTTGAGTTATATTCCACAGAATAACCAGGAAAAAACACCTGATCTACCTTATGATATTGGCGAGGAAATTAGAGTTGAATTAGAAGAAATTATTCCTTTAGATACGCATAAACCTTATGACATTAAAAAAGTAATTGAAGGTACTTGTGATAAGAATTCATTTTTTGAAATTCATGAAAATTATGCAGATAATATTGTGGTTGGTTTTGCCCGCTTGGCTGGTAAAAGTATAGGAATAGTCGCAAACCAACCTATGAGCTTGGCAGGTGTTTTAGATGTTGATAGTTCTAAAAAAGGTGCTCGTTTTGTACGTTTTTGTGATGCTTTTAATATACCGCTTCTAGTACTTGAAGACGTGCCGGGATTTTTACCCGGAACCGATCAGGAATGGCGGGGAATAATCGTTAATGGCGCTAAATTATTATATGCTTTTAGCGAAGCAACAGTCCCTAGAATAACTGTAATTACAAGAAAAGCTTATGGCGGAGCTTATGATGTAATGAATTCTAAGCACATTGGTGCAGATATGAATTTTGCATGGCCTTCTGCTGAAATTGCAGTAATGGGAGCTAAAGGTGCTGCTGAAATTATTTTTAAAAACGAAATAAAAGAAGCTAAAGATCCTAAAAAGAAATGGCAAGAGAAAGAAGCAGAATATGCTGAAAAATTTGCCCATCCTTATAGGGCTGCACGAAGGGGTTTTGTAGATGAAATAATTCTACCAAAGAACACGCGAAGAAAATTGATCAAAGCTTTTGCAATGCTTGAAAATAAAAAAGTTAACAGACCAAAAAGAAAACATGGAAATATTCCTTTATAAAAGAATGAGGGCTTCACTTAACAGTGAAGCCCTCATTAAAATCTTCTATGAAATTTTAAACAATTTCAGCACTTAAACCCAGATCAAGTAATTTAGAACATCTTGCTTTTAACTCTTCATATTCACCGGTTTTAACAGCACATTTTCCTTTAAAATGTACTAAATAGGTACATTGTTCTGCCTGAACCAAAGTATGATCACAAGTATCTATCAACGAATCAATTACATAATCAAAAGTATGAACATCATCATTAAATAATATAATTTCATGTTGGCTGACTTGTTGTTCTAAAATATCTACCTCTTCTTGCTTTTTTTCTTTAGTCATCAATTTTTCTTTCGACATCTTTCAAGTAATTTTCAGCAAATTTACATAATTTAAACCAACCCAATTATTTCTTTCCAAAGTCTTCTTCAATTCAAGATGATTCTTTTGAGCCTCTTTGTCAATTAAAGGAATATCTTCTTTATAAAACCCGCTCAACAATAACTTTTCCATCATACTTCTTTGGTCTGCCTCTTCCTTTAGACTGTTGCCCTTTAAATATATACAATAGGTCTGCATCATCTCTAAACCTACTAATAAGGTTCATATCAGCGGAAATGATTTTATCGGTAAATTTCTTTTTAGAAAACCATGCATCTGCAACAATAATATTTGAGATCTGACTCAACTCATTTTTTCGTGTCGTAATAATATCTGCATACCAATCTGTTAATGTGAAATCATTATTGGTATTGATCATTGTTTGTACTGCCTCTAAATGGTGTGCTGTATGGTTCTCTAAATCAATAGCAGCTATCCCCGCAATTTCCAGTCCCCACTTGGAACGTCCGGCAACTCCAGACCAAAAATAACCAACTCCTGGTGTGCTCTTGCCTGACTTGTTAATATAACTCGGATCAAAGGCTATGGCATATTTACCACCTCCGGTAGAAAGAACAAGCTCTTTGTTAAATTTTAAAAAATCAAATTGCTTTTCAAATTGTTGTCTGTATCTTTGTTCTTTAAAATTACCATAGCGAGACAACTGTAAAAAGTTGATTCGCCCTTTTATGCTTAGCAAAAGAACAAAGATTTCAACTAAAAAATCTTTCCTACGTTTGTTAATATATGGTAATCTATTCAATATGTTGATTATTAGATTATTATAAGTTTTTATTCCCCTGATAGCCATGTCTTAACAGATTGTGGTTGATCCATTAAGATACTGATTATCAGGGATTTAAACTAATTATTTAATACTTATTTTTAACTTATTTTACTCATTGTCAATTGTTTATAGATGTTTGTAACGGAGTGTTGTTAAATAATCAATATTATTTTGATTTTCTTTAAAGGTTGCGTCATCAAGCTACTTTACTGTCATACAAATGCTTTTGAAACTCAATAAACAGTGCGCTGATACTTGCTACTTCTCCTAATTCTACTTTTGCATCTTCTAATGATTGATATTTTGTTTGTAGTAAAATTGGTAATTTCTCTTGTGAAAGCTCTCCAACGCCTGCTTTTACATACTTACTCAATACAAATTCTATAAATTCTTTTTGTTTGTCGTTTAATAATGCAAATATGGTGGCTTCTGCTGCTGCAACTCTTTCTTGTCTGCTTATTGGTTTTATATCGCTGTTAAATACATATTCCAATACGTCAAAAAGATCGCTCTTTTCTGCATCAATAAGTTTTTTGAGTGTGTTTAATTCTTCTTCTCCAAATCCGGCTTCATTCAATTTTTCAAGTAAGGTTTTTCTAGTGATCGGATTGCTCCAAATGGTGCGTAATTCTTCTTCACTTTTAAAGAAATTAGGCAATTCACCAAATAAATTTTGTAAAAACTCTTCTGCCGAAATTGGCTTGCCATCTGCACTCCAAAATGAAGTGGCAATCATATGCTGTATTTCTCTTTCTTTACCATCACGAAGCTTTACCTTTATTTTTTGAGGTCGTGCTATTGGTTCGTAATCTTCTTCCTTTTCTTTTACTTCACTTTTTTTTCGTTCTCCTGTGCTATATTCTACTGGTTCCATCGGTTCACCATCCCATTCAGGATCGGCAAAATGATGATAAGCATCAACAAAATCATAGATTGTAAAAAACTCTTTTCCATCAAACAATCGTGTTCCTCTACCTACAATCTGCTTAAACTCTATCATTGAATTTATTGGACGCATTAAAACAATATTGCGAATATTTCGGGCATCAACTCCTGTTGAAAGTTTTTGCGAAGTGGTTAAAACAGTTGGGATTAACTTTTCATTGTCTTGAAATTCTCTTAAAAATTGTTCGCCTATTTCTCCGTCATTTGCTGTTACTCTGGCACAATAATTAGGGTCTTTACTTATTTTCTTATATTGATTTACCAAATCTCTAACTGCAGCTGCGTGATCTTGAGTAGCACAAAAAATAATAGTTTTATCATTTTCATTGGCTTCATTCATAAAAATCTGAACTCGCTTGGCTTCTCGTGCTTTTATCTCAATGATCCGATTAAAATCAGGTTCCTCATAAATTTTATTTACTTCAATTTCTCCCTCAATTACATTATCGTCACTGGCGTAGATATAATCATCTAAGGTAGTTTTGATTCGTTTTACCTTAAAAGGTGTTAAAAATCCATCGTTAATCCCTTCTTTTAGCGAATAAATATAAACAGGCTCACCAAAATATTTGTAGGTATCTACATTATCTTGTCGTTTTGGTGTTGCTGTTAAACCGAGTTGAACGGCAGGGGAGAAGTAGTCTAAAATTCCTCTCCAGTTGCCTTCATTATTTGCTCCACCTCTGTGGCACTCATCAATGACGATAAAATCAAAATAGTCTTTTGGGTATTCGCCAAAATAGGGTTCTGGGTTTCCGTCTTTGTCTGTACCCGACATAAACGATTGAAAAATGGTGAAAAAGATACTGCCGTTTGTAGGTACTTTTCTTTTTTTCTTAATCTCTTTAGGTTTTATACGAATCATGGCATCTTCCGGAAAGGCTGAAAAAGAATTATATGCCTGATCGGCAAGAATATTACGATCGGCTAAAAACAGAATTCTTGGTCGTCTTTTACCATCACGGTTTAGGTTCCAACGTGTATGAAAAAGTTTCCAGGCTATTTGAAAAGCGATAGCCGTTTTACCTGTTCCGGTGGCAAGTGTAAGCAAGATACGGTCTTTGTTTTGTGCAACTGCTTCTAAGGTGTTTTTTACCGCAATTTCTTGATAGAAACGTGGTTGCCAGGTTCCTGATTTATCTTCAAAAGGAATGGATGCAAATTTATCTCTCCAATCATTTTGATCACTATATACTTCATTCCAAAGTGCATCGGGGGATAGATAATCATCAACGAGTTTTTCCTCACCTGTACTCATACAAATTTGGTAAATCTTTTTACCGTTGGTGGAATAGGTATAATCTAAGTTTAGTTTTTGCGCATAAAGTTTTGCCTGTGCCACACCTTCGCCCACTTCTAATTTATTACTTTTGGCTTCAACTATAGCCAGTTTAATGCCTTTGTAAGCCAAAATATAATCGGCAATTAGTGGTTTTGTTCTTCCGCCGCCAACTTGTATTCTGCCGTCTGTAATCTTACATACATTGCGTTCACGAAGGATTTTTGAACCCTCTAAAACACCCCAACCATTGGATTTTAGTTTGGGATCTATCAATTCTGCTCTTGTTTCGGCTTCATTCATAATTTTATTTTTCTTTGTAGGGACAAATTGCACTTATGTAATGCTGTTATTTCTTTTTTTTTGAGTCAAAATCAAAACCAAATCAAGAAATTAAAACCATATATATCTATATTTATCAACTGTTTACATAGTATTTATTGACTATTTACCTTTCATAATCAAAACCCAATCAAGAACTTTTTTATTCATCAAGTTTTAATTGACCTTCATTATCTAAATAGTTCTTATCAGAACTTACATTTCTACCCAATTCTTTCTCTGTTTCTTTTAGTGCGTTTCCTGCAACTTTACCACCTCTTTGAGCAACACTTTTATTTTTGCTAAATGTTTCGGGTTTTTCTTCTTTAGAAATTTCAGTAGTTACTCGTTCATCAAGCATTGTAAAAATCAATTCCAAATCGTCCATATTATCACGTAAATTTAGTTTAGATTTTACAGGTAAGTTTTTAAATGCCTTGTATTCGCTTGGTGTCATTCCAAAAGTAGCTTTTGAGATTTCAGCAGTTAAAATGGCGTAATCTCTATGTTCTTTTATTCCTCTTTCTTTCCATTCATCTGTTAAGTTTTGACGAATTGCAATTCCTCTCAATCGCTTATCAATCCAATCTTTTGGATAACCTTTTTGTTCGTAAATTTCCTTCATTCGCTCTTGAGCCAATTCAGGATTTTCTATTTCGTCTAAACGTTCTTTTCCTACTTTTGCTAACCATCTTTTAAACGGTTCTGCTTTGGGTGATGGAATGGATTGAATAATTCTAAAAACGCCTTCGGTATTGGAACAATCTGTAGTATATTTTTTACCGTCTTTAGATGCTACTTTCAGTTGTCGACAAATTGTCGACAACTCCATTTTTTCTTCTTCTCCTGCTCTTTTCTTAACACGATACCAGTAATCCCTTGGATTTTTACTATCGGTAAGCACTCCAATAATATCTACAACAGAATAAAACCACTCTTCATCCTGCCATATTCTACGAATATTTTTATCCTGAAATACTACTAATTTATTTTGTAGGTCTATGTTCTTGTCTGTTTTGCTCATTTTCGTGTTTTTAATCTTCTTTTGTACCCGTAAAAGTTATTGATGGAATGGCATAGTAGCTATCTTTTTTCCAAAATCTCAGTAAAAAATCAATATCTTTTAAGTACGATTTTCCAACACCTTCTTGAAAGAAAGGGAGATTAGTTTTACAATTGTCAATACAGTACATTGCTAATCCTACCGATAAACTTTCGTCCATTAATAAGCGTAAAATATGATCTTCACTTTCAGCTTCTTCAAAATAAGGATTGTTGGGTAACAGAAAAGCACTATTTATGGCAAGAGCAATTTCAACACCACTTTTAGGGTTGAAGAAGAATAAAGCTGTTTCAGATACTTCTTTATAATTTTTAGGTTCATCAATTGTTCTGAAAAAACCATCATTTTTTGCCCTCTGTTTTGCTTGCTCTTTTTCTTTAGAAGATAATTTTAATGAAGCATTAAAGAATTCAATATAATTTTTAATAAAACTATCAATTTTTTCTGATGGAATAAACGCTATAGGTTGCCCACCATT
The DNA here is from genome assembly GCA_030626085.1 of Flavobacteriia bacterium. Taxonomy (GTDB): domain Bacteria; phylum Bacteroidota; class Bacteroidia; order Flavobacteriales; family Flavobacteriaceae; genus Namhaeicola. The sequence goes on along the minus strand of DAOUPQ010000015.1, from coordinate 1,142 downwards.
AAACTCTAAAAAAGCATTGTATTGTTGTGCTAATACGTCTTTCACCTCTTCTGTTTGGTGGTCTAAAAAGTTGACGGATGCTCTGCTTTCTATTGAATTTTTTTCATCTAAGATTAAATCTGCATTAAACGGTTGTTGAAAAAATACGCCCGAAAACCACCACTCATTTTTCCATTGTACAAGACCCATAAACAAAATGGTGTCTATTGTTTGAAGTGTATCTCCTTGGTCGAACGATTTTTTTGTAAGCTCAAACTTTTTTCCTGACGCAATATGCTCAATAAACACAGAGATATCATCTTGACCTTTGTAGAAAAAGAAGCCTCTTATTCGCTGCGATATGGCTAAAATATCTTGTTTTAGAGGATGTTTATCTCCAATGATATCTGCTGCCCATTCTTTACCTGTTAAACTAAGTAATCTTGTATGAGTTTTATGAAGAGTGCTGTCTCTATTGTCATTCAAAAACATTTGTATACGTTCTTTTGCTTCCGTAGTTTCGATAATTTCAAACTCGGTTTCTCTTATTTTTTTTGTAGTGTCGGGATAAAATAAATACGATTGAAACAAAACAATATCAATAATACTCCGAGCTTCATAAAAATCGGTTTCGTCTTTATCTATTTGATAAAACTGTTTTAAGTGTTCATTTTCGGGAGCATAATCCCAAGCATTATCAAAAATAGCAAATACTTTTTTGGCGGTTTCAATAATAAAATCGTTGAAAGGAGCAATAAACTTTTCTTCTTGTATGGTGTTCATAAAATACCAAATCAAAAAGCTAACATCTTGCAGATTTATTTCGTCTTCATAATATTCTTCTAAAAAATAAAAAGGCAATTGCTTGTTGTATAATTCTTTATGTTTTTTGATAAAGGAATTCCAAAGGTTAGTTTCCGAAATAATATCTTCAAAATATGAAGTAAGGAAACAAGCCAACATATCTATTTCTTGCGCCTGTAAATAGCCTTGCAGTACTAATGAATGCGTATTGGTGGTAATAACGTGTTTCACCTCATTGCTTAGCTTAAGATAATAACTATCTGTAGCTGTTTGGCTTTGATAAGGTTTAAAATCTAACCATTGTTGTATGTATATCCTCTCTTTTTTCATAATTAATTAATAATGGTTAATTATAAATT
>DAOUPQ010000082.1 GCA_030626085.1 Flavobacteriia bacterium | reverse complement strand
ATGAGGAACATAAATATTATAATAATATTTAGTATAATATTATTATACACCCAATCTCCGCAAGGTTTTTCGAATTACGAAATACCTAAAACTGTAAAGTATAACTTGCCTGAAGCAAATGCTATTATTACAGTAACCAAAGATGTTTATCCATTTGATTTTTATTATACACCTACAATCTGCAAATCATTTATTGGTTTTAGAGAAGCTGTAGGATTTAAAGAATCTAGAGGAAAATATCACATAACAAATACTTTAGGCTATTTAGGTAAATATCAATTTGGAAGAACCACGCTAAAAAGATTTAAGATCTACAATACTCAGGAATTCTTAAAAGATCCTGAATTACAGGAAAAGGCATTCATAGCACTGCTCTCACTTAACAAATATAAATTAAGAAACTATATTAAAAAAAATGTGGGTAGAAAAATTAATGGTATTGAAATTACTGAGTCAGGAATTTTAGCAGCAGCACATCTTGCTGGTGCCGGAAGTGTTAAAAAATACTTACGCAGTAATGGTCAAGATATTTTTAGTGATGCTTACGGAACTAATGTACAGCACTATATGAAGCGTTTTTCTGGTTTTGACACATCCTTTATTAAACCTGATAAAAATCCTACAATAATCATATAAAAGTATCAGACTTAATTTTTTTTGTAGCTTTGTTTTTCTTAATACTTATGAATAATAAAAATTGTTGGCCGTTTGTGAATGTCAATGGTTTGAACTTTCCAATCACCTACAGTCATAGTTTTGATTATTTCTGAATTCAAAGTGATATCTGTAGCAATACAGAGCAATGTTGACGGGGTTAAACTTTGTTTGAGTTCAGCAAACATTTTTTCATTACGATAGGGTGTTTCAATAAATATTTGTGATTGATCTTTTGCTTTTGATAGTTTTTCAAGCTCTTTTATGACTTTTTTACGATCATTCTTATCTATTGGTAAATATCCATTGAAAGCAAAATTTTGACCATTCATTCCAGAACTCATCATAGCCATAGTTATTGATGAAGGTCCTACCAGTGGTACAACCCTAATGTTTTTTCTATGCGCCATCATTACAATACTTGCCCCAGGATCTGCTATTGCAGGAACTCCTGCTTCTGATATAATACCTACATCAGCTCCAAGTGAACAAGGGTCAAGATATTTTATTGCTTCAGAATCATCAGTATATTTATCCAACAAAAATAATTTTAATGAAGATTGTGATTTACGAGGTGTAATTTTTTTAATAAACCTTCTTGCAGATTTTTCATTTTCAACAATGAAAAAAGTAAGTCCTTCTACAATCTTTTTTACCGATAAAGGTAAAACTTCCAAAGGTTCATTTTCACCTAAAGTTGTGGGTATCAGATAGAGTTTTCCTGTATTTTGTGACATTTTTTAAATTGTTTCAGCTATTCTATCGCAAGCATTATTTAACATTTCAAAAACACGATCAAATCCGCGGTTCTCATCATAATAAGGATCAGGTACATCTAAATTATCTCCGGGATATATTTGATTCAATATCAAATTAACTTTTCGTTTATCACTGTCATTTCTGGCTAATGAAATAACAGTCTTATAATTTGAATTATCCATTACAAAAATTAAATCAAATTCATCAAAATCTTCTACAAGAAACTGCCTGCACCTCTGATTTGTGATGTTAATGTTATTTTTCTTTGCTACTTGGATAGATCTAATATCGGGTAATTCACCAATATGCCAACTTCCTGTTCCGGCAGAATCAATAAAAAACTGATCGATATTTACTTTTGATTTAAGAATGCCTTCAGCTAATGGCGACCTGCAAATATTACCCAGGCATACCATTAGTACATTAATCATAATACAGAATTAAAAAGTCAGTTTTTTTGTTAATTCATCAACATATTTACGGAAGCTTTTATCAGTTTCTGCTAAATTATCCACTGTTTTACAAGCGTGTAAAACAGTTGCATGGTCTCTACTGCCAATTTGCGAACCTATACTTGCCAATGAAGCTTTGGTCATACGTTTAGCAAAAAACATCGCTAATTGTCGAGCCTGAACAATATGACGTTTTCGGGTTTTTGACTGAAGCGTACTAACATCCATCTCAAAGTATTTTGATACTACTTTTTGGATATAATCTATAGAAACTTCTTTTTTGGTGTTTTTTACAAATTTATCTACGATCTGTTTGGTAAGTGCAATTGTAAATTCTTTCCTATTAAATGAAGCTTGAGCAATCAAAGAAATTAAAACTCCTTCTAACTCTCTAACATTGGTTTTAATATTTTTTGCAATATATTCAACAATATCATCGGGAATTTCAACACCATCTCTAAACATTTTATTTTGTAGAATTAAAATACGGGTTTCATAATCAGGTGGCATTAACTCAGCTGACAATCCCCATTTAAACCTCGACAATAAACGTTGTTCGATATCCTGCATGTCTACAGGTGCCTTATCAGAAGTCAAAATAACCTGTTTTCCATTTTGATGTAAGTGATTGAAAATATGAAAGAAAACATCTTGAGTACTCGACTTACCAGATAAAAATTGTACATCATCAACAATTAAAACATCAATCATTTGATAAAAATGAATGAAATCATTTCGGGTATTTCCTCTAACAGAATCTATATATTGTTGTGTGAATTTTTCAGAAGAAATATACAGAACCGTTTTTTCAGGATATTTATCTTTTATTCTAACCCCAATAGCCTGTGCTAAATGCGTTTTACCTAACCCAACACCACCATAGATAAGCAACGGATTGAATGAAGTGCCTCCAGGTTTGTTAGCAACCGCCATTCCTGCCGATCTGGCCAACCTATTAGAATCTCCTTCAATAAAACTATCAAAATTATAATTTGGATTTAATTGAGATTCTATCTTAACTTTTTGAATTCCGGGAATCACAAAAGGATTTTTCAATTCTCTCCTATCAATATCAAGTGGAATTGTTACACCTTGCGAATTAAAAGGTTTTCTATTAGAACTTGGGAATTTTACGGTATGAGGTTTTTTACTGCTATAAGAATTCTCCATCTTTACATCATAAACTAATTTAGCTTTTTCACCCAATTCTCTAACCAAAGCAACTCTTAACAATTTTATATAATGCTCTTCTAACCATTCAAAAAAGAATTTACTAGGCACCTGAATTGTTAATATATCTTTAGATATCTTAACAGGCTTAATAGGTTCAAACCAGGTTTTATATGCTTGTGGTTTAATATTATCCTTAATGAAAAGTAAACAATTCTTCCAAACTGTGTCAGCGGTTTGTGTCATTTATAAAATAGTAATTTTGTATTATACTTTTTCTTTTTTTTGCAGATTAACTACCTCCTTTTTTCATACTACAAAAGTGTGAATAAAGTTTTGTATAAAAAAATTCTTTTGCTATTGATTATTAATTATTTTTTTCTTAAACTGTAACACTTGCAAATTACAAAAAAATGTTTAGAAAAGAAATAAAAATTAGAGTTAGATATAGTGAAACTGACCAAATGGGCTATGTTTACTATGGTAATTATGCACAGTATTTTGAAGTTGGACGTGTTGAATGGCTGCGAAGTTTAGGTATTAGTTATAAAAGTCTAGAAGAATCAGGAATTATGCTGCCCGTAACTCAAATGAACATAGATTATTTAAAACCAGCTAAATACGATGATCTTTTAACCATCATAACAGATGTAATTAACAAACCTATGGTTAAAATTAAATTTGAATTTAGAATTTTTAACGAGCAAAAAGAATTATTAACAACCGGAGAAACCACATTGGTTTTTATTGATATAAAAAAAAATAAACCTGTAAAAGCACCCCAGTTTTTATTAGATAAAATATATTGTAGTATCTAAACTTCACTTATTTTCACACATCTTAGTTCTTCAAAAGCTCTTTTTATTTGATCTGCATCGTTTTTTCTAACCGATATTGTAAAATTACAATCCAAATTCATGGCTTGCTTTTCAATCTTAATGTTTTCCCCCTTTACCAAACGCATAACTTTATTCATATTTTTATAATCAAAATTTAGATCAAACAAGATGTTTATTGTTTTTTGTACGATCTTGGCGTTTTGTAAAGTTAAATTTGCAGCAGTTTTATAGGCATTTATCAAACCACCAACACCTAATTTTGTTCCTCCAAAATATCGAACTACAACAACCAATATATTTGTTAGATCAAGTGATAGTAATTGACCGTAAATTGGTTGCCCTGCACTATTATTAGGCTCTCCATCGTCATTTGCCCTATATTTTGGATCTTCAACACCTATCCTCCAGGCATAACACCAATGCCTGGCCTTATGATGTTTTTCTTTTAAACTTTGTAAATAAAGATTAACATCGTTTTCTGAACTTACAGGAAAAGCATAAGCAATAAATTTGCTCCCTCTATCTTTAAAAATTGCTTCTTCTGAGGGTTTATCTATAGTTTTATATGTGTCAGAATTATTATTCAAAATTTAAATTTTTAAAGTAAATTCTTTATTCTCATTTTATTTCACTCGTAATAAAGGAAATTTATCAAACAAATCAACCACGTCCTCATTTATAGGGTCTAATCTCCAAATACTTATTCCTAATTTCTTTGCAGAATCAGTGTTTTCAGCCCTATCATCTATAAATAAAGTTTCAATAGTTTTTAATTTATTTTCATTTAAAATATAATTAAAAACTTGTAGATCAGGTTTTCTCATATTAATTTCATTTGAATAATATACTTTTTCAAAACAATTGTAAAATCTATTATAAAAATCATACCCAACTAGTTCTTTAAAATGTTTAATATGAAATTTGTTTGTATTACTCAACAAAAAAAGTTTATAATCATTCTGGATCTTTTCTAAAAACTTTAATCGGTATAAAGGAAAATCAACTAAAATTGAATTCCAGATCTTTATTAATCTTTCTTCGCTTTCTACATTAAATTTTAATTTATAAAATTTTAAAAAATTATCTGTAGAGATCAATCCTTTTTCAAGTTGTTTGTTGATCTCCAACATTTCATCAGTAAACGTTTTTAATCCTAATTTTTTCAATTCATTTAGCGCATGACTTTCGCTAATGTTGATAAAAATATCACCAAGATCAAATATTATATTCTTAATCATTTGAAAAAATTGTCAAAATATTTTTATTCATCAGTCCCTTTGGTGAAGGAATTTCAGTAGTATGAACTCGTTTTTTTATTATTTCTGGCGATTTTATCCCCTTTTTAAAAAAATGATCTCCTGTAAAAACTCTTGCTTCATCCCATAAATTCTCATCGATAAAACTTTGCAAAGTCTTTGTGCCACCTTCAATTATAACAGATTGTATCTTAATATCATACAAATAATTACAGATTTGCTTGGCAACATTTTTAGTAAAATCAATTGATTTATAAACAACATTTTTAAAATTAGAATTTGTTTTATTTTGCGTAAAAATAATGGTTTTTATTTTTCCATTAAATAAATTGAAATGGTCATCAATTTTTAGATCTTTATCTATAACCAACCGTAAAGGATTTCTTCCAAAATAATTTCTTGCATCTAATTTCGGATTATCAGCAATTGCCGTTGATGTACCTACTAAAATACTTTGCTCTTCGGTACGCCATTTATGAACTTGTTGTAAGGAATATGTGTTGGATATCCAAATTGGTTTTCTATTTTTTATAATTTCCTTTTCAGGAAAGATAAAGCCATCTTTTGTTTCAGCCCATTTTAATATAATATAAGGTCGCTTTTTTTGATGAAAAGTAAAAAACCGTTTATTCATTGTTCTGCATTTTTTTTCAAGTATTCCCACAGTTACATTACATCCTTTCTTTTGCAAGTGCTCAATACCTTTTCCATGTACTTCACTATTAAAATCAATTGTACCTATTACAACATTTTTAATATTCATCTTTACAATCAAATCTGTACAGGGTGGTGTTTTACCATAATGAGAACAAGGTTCAAGACTTACATACATAGTAGATTCAGGTAACAAACTTTTATCTTTTACACTATTAATTGCATTAACCTCGGCATGAGCTTCACCTGCTTTTTGATGCCAGCCTTCGCCAATTATTTTTCCTTCATATACAATTACACAGCCTACCATAGGGTTGGGATAAGTCAATCCTAAGCCTTTTGAAGCTAATTGTAAGCATCTCCGCATATAAAATTTGTGAGTACTTTTCTGCATGAATAATTAAATTAAAAATCTTTCACTAAAATAAAAAAAGATAATGTTTAAATTTGAAAAAAATAATGAAGTTATACACAAGTATATGAACGCTAAAATTGTCATTAGACCAATTACAAAAGAAGATGATCCTTTTATAGCTAAGATCATTAAAACTAATTTAGAAGAATTTGATGCTGCCATTGAAGGAACTGCCTATACCGATAAAGAAACTACAGCTATGTTTGATGCCTATAAAAATGAAAGATCTATCTATTATATCGCTTTATTAAATGATGAAATTATAGCAGGTTGTGGTATAAATCCTTTAAAAGATGGTAAAAGTAATATTTGCGAATTACAAAAAATGTATATGCTCCCTAAAGCAAGAGGTAAAAGAATTGGCAAACAACTAATTTTAAAATGTCTTGATTTTGCTAAAAAATCGGGGTATGAAAAATGTTATTTGGAAACTTTTCCAAATATGATCGCAGCTATAGAATTATACAAAAAAAATGGATTTAAAATTATTGATCACGCATTAGGTGATACATGTCATTACTCGTGTAATGTATGGATGTTGAAGGAGTTATAAAACTATTCAGTTGGCAGTTGCAGTTGACAGTGAACTGATCATTAAAATTATTGTGTATTATAAAAGAAAACTAAAATGACTTTCAACAATCTAAAAAAGATATTTAAAAATGATCTTTCGGACTTCTATCCAAATCGAGAAATTGATAATTTTTTTTATCTCCTAACAGAAGCGTTCATGGATTTGAAGAGAGTAGATATTGCTTTAGATCTAAAATATAAGATCGATAAGATTAATAAAGAGAAATTCATTTCCGCATTAGCGAAACTTAAAAAAGAAACACCCATACAATATATAATTGGCGAGACAGAATTCTATGGATTGAAACTTATAGTAAATAAAAATGTCTTAATTCCCCGTCCTGAAACCGAAGAATTAGTTAGCTGGGTTTTAAATAAAGTAAAAACGATAAAGGATAAAGTTGAAAGTAATAATCATACAAAGTCAAGTTTAAAAATTTTAGATATTGGTACAGGAAGTGGCTGTATAGCCATCGCTTTGGCTAAAGAACTACCCAAATCTGATATTTGGGCACTTGATATTTCAGATAAAGCCCTTAGAATAGCAAAAGAAAACGCTGTAATAAACAATGTTAATATTCAGTTTTTAAATAAAGATATTCTTAAAACAAGAAAATTACCTTTAAAATTTGATATCATTGTAAGTAATCCACCTTATGTTAAACAACATGAAATAAGTAAAATGCGAAATAATGTTCTCTTAAATGAACCACATTTGGCTTTATTTGTTGAAGACCATAAACCTTTTATATTTTATGATAAAATTGCCAATTTTGCTTTAAATAATCTTCATAAAAATGGACTTTTATTTTTTGAAATTAATCAAGCTTTTGGTAAAGAAATGATTCAATTATTAAAGACAAAAGGTTATAAAAATATTGAATTAAGAAAAGATGTTTTTGGAAATGACAGAATGGTTAAAGCAGATTTAAATTGACTTTAACTCCAATATCATTTACAATCTTAAACCAAAAATTATTTATATATTTTCTACCAACCAATCCCCTACTTCACTTGTTTTATAAGCCTTAGATTCACCTGCAAGATCTTCTGTTACAACTCCTTCTGCCAAAGATTTGTTTACAACATCTCTAATTGCTTTGGCTTCATTTGGTAAATTAAAAGCATCTTCAAACATCATAGCCGCAGATAGAACAGTTGCCAACGGATTGGCAATATCTTTTCCGGCTGCTTGAGGATATGAACCGTGAATTGGTTCGTATAAAGAATATTTTTCACCTACCGAAGCTGAAGGCATCAATCCCATAGATCCCGAAATTACAGATGCCTCATCGGTTAGTATATCACCAAATAAATTTTCAGTGATCAAAACATCGTAACTATTAGGCCATTGGACCAAACGCATGGCTACAGCATCAACAAATTCAT
>DAOUPQ010000009.1 GCA_030626085.1 Flavobacteriia bacterium | reverse complement strand
GTATATTACCTATACGCTTGTTGTCTTTTTGTCGCCCCCCTCAAGGCTTAATTTTGCTATGACTTCCTCAATTAAATATTAACTAACCCTTTTTCGCAATTTTTTAAAACGTGTTAAAAAACAAATTAAAGTTGAGAGGGTTTTTAATGTAATTTGTTATTCCTTTTCATAACATTTTTCCCAACTCTTTTCAAAAAACGAACAAGTTTGAATAAAATTGTATTAAGTTTAAAAAAAAGGCTTTTTTTAGTGAAAAATCCCTGTTTTCAGGGAGGAAAAAATCAAAAAATCATCCTGAAATCATAAAAACGTTAAAATATTGTAAAGTCAGTATTTTTAACAATTGACGAGGGTTTAGTGGTAAGTATTATAATTAATTAAAAAAATATATTATTCAACCTTATTAATTGACTACTTTTGTAAATTGATCTTAAGAAAATAGATGACACTTACCCAATCAGAAAAGCAGGAAAAGAAAATAGGTAAAAAACTTTATGACTACCAACATGGAGCTATAGATAAAATATTTGATTGTATTAATACTAATCCTGATAATTATAATTTACTCTACCAATTACCGACAGGAGGTGGAAAAACAGTTATTTTTTCAGAAATAGCAAGAAGGTATATCAATTCAACTCAAAAAAAAGTACTTATTTTAACACACCGAATTGAGTTGAGCAAGCAAACTTCGCATATGCTTACAGAATTTGGTGTTAATAATAAAGTTATTGACAGTAACGTAAAAGAAGTCTCTACGGATGATGATTACACTTGTTATGTTGCAATGGTTGAAACTTTAAACAATCGTATTAAGGATGAGAAAGTTGCAATTCATGATATTGGTTTAGTTATTGTTGATGAAGCCCATTATAATTCATTTAGAAAATTATTTAAATATTTTGAAGAGTGTTTTATTTTAGGTGTTACTGCTACTCCGTTAAGCTCAAATATCAATTTGCCAATGTATGAGATCTATAATGATCTGATTGTAGGTGAAAATATAACTTCGTTGATTGAAAAAGGTTTTTTGGCTGAAGCGACTACTTACAGTTTTAATGTTAATCTAACTTCATTGAAAATTGGAATGAATGGTGATTATACCGTAAAATCTTCCGAAGAACTTTATGTTAAAACAGATATGCAAACCAAACTTCTAACTGCATATAAACAAGAAGCTTTAGGTACAAAAACTTTAATATTCAATAATGGTATCAATACCTCAAGGCATGTTCACGAAACTTTTACTAATGCAGGTTACAAGGTTAAGTACATTGACAATACAAATACAAAAGAAGATCGGAAAAATATTTTAAAATGGTTTAAAGAAACACCAGATGCTGTATTGACCTCAGTAGGTATTTTAACAACAGGATTTGACGAACCTACTATTGAAACAATTATTATAAACAGAGCTACAAAATCATTGGCTTTATATTTTCAGATGATTGGAAGAGGTTCGAGAATATTCAAGGATAAAACTACATTTAAAATTTTAGATCTGGGTAATAATCTTTCTAGATTTGGATTATGGACATCTGGTATAGACTGGATGCATATTTTTAGAAATCCTAATTTATATCTTGAAAACTTATTGAGCGATGAAGAAATTGAGAGTAATTTTATCTATGTAATGCCAGAGGATTTGCGTAAAAAATTCTCGAGTACTGATAATATTGAATTCAACGTTAAGAAAACATATGCTGAAATTACAAAAGCAGGTCAAAAATCTAAAGATGTTCTATTAAGATCAATTGCACAACACGCCAAAATGTGTGCTGAAAACAGTGAGGATGTTTTTGATGCCCATATTTTGTCAAGAGATCTTGATGAAGATATTGCCTATAGAATAAAACAATATTCTTATTGTATTTTAAAAAGCTCTAAGAATTATGTAAAATGGCTTGAAGAAGATTATAAAAGGCAGTTAAGAGTTAAAATAAGTCAGGAATTTTATTAATAATTTTTCCAGAATTCACGTTCTTTATTCAAACTATCTTCTTCTTCATGATATTCTTCAACAGGAGTAACTTTTAAAAAAGAAGCATGTTGTTCAATAGCAAATTCTATTTTTTCAACAATATCATTAACCGAATCATTTTCATAATCAATTTCCAAAGGTTCTTTTATGACCATTGTTTGTAAAATACCTCGTTTTTTTATCATTAATCCTTTTTTATCAAAAGACCTTCTAAAGCCATCAATTACTATCGGTATTACTATAGGTTTATTTTGCTTAATAATATGGGCAGTACCTCTTCTAATGGGTTTAAATGGAGTTGTAGTACCTTGAGGGAAAGTAATTACCCATCCGTCAGCTAAAGCTTTACTTATATTGGAAATATCAGTCATTTTTACTTGCTTTTTAACGTCTTTTCCTTTTTCTCTCCAGGTTCTTTGAATTGATATTGCTCCGGCATAGGCCATAATTTTTGGCAGAAGCCCTGAGCGCATAGTTTCTTTAGCGGCTACAAAATAAATGTTTAATTTTGGATGATAGAGGTAACCTACATCTTTAATAGTATCAACTCTACCGCTTAAAGCAGCATTAAAAACATGCTCCATTGCAACTACATCAGCAAAATAAGTTTGATGATTGGCAACAAATAAAACATTGTTAGATGGTAGATCTCTTATTATTTCCGATCCGTCAATTTGTAGCTCATTAAAGCCCCTGTATCTACGGTGTGATAATAAGCCCAACATTCTTATTGCTGTTTTTTTTAAAAACAAATTGTTACCAAAGACATCTCTTTTAAATATATCCATACAAAGCTATTTGCGTCGCAAACATAAAAAAAATACAAATTATAATGAAGTAAATAAATCTTTTATTTCACTTAATATCATTGCCGTTGCGCCCCAAACTATATAATTATTTAATTTAAAGCATGGTACATCAACATCTTTCACATAACTTGTTGATAATATTTTTGATGTAACCGATCGTTTATCAAGCAAATCAGATAATTTTACTTCAATAATTTGTTCAACTTCATGACTAATACTAAATTTAGGAGTACTTGATACAATTCCTATGTAAGGATTAACCAAATAATTACTGGGAGGAATATAAGTTTGAGTCATCTCTTTTAAAATTTTAATTTCAGAATGATCAATTCCTACTTCTTCAAACGTTTCTCTCAGGGCAGTTTTTTGTAAATATATATCTGCCGATTCGTATTTTCCTCCCGGAAAACTAATTTGAGCTGCATGAACTCCATTATAATTTGCCCTTAAAGTTAATAAAAAACAAGTTTCGTTGCTAATATTTGGATAAAAAAGTGCTAAAACTGCGGCTTTTTTAGGTTTTAAGTTTATGAAATCTTCTTTAAAAAATACTTTTCGTTCTTTGGGAACCATTTTATATTGAGAATAGAGTCCGCCAAGATCTAATTTTTGCAGTTGATCAATTTGTAATAAAAATTGGTTGAAATCCATTAAAAATTATATTTTTACAAATATCAAAATTATTCCTTAGCTTTTCAAATTTGATAATTATTAATTAAAATATAAACTGTGAAAATTGGTATTGTTTGTTATCCAACCTATGGTGGAAGTGGTGTTTTGGCAACTGAACTTGGCATGGCATTGGCCAGAAAAGGTCATGAAGTCCATTTTGTTACATCTCATCAACCGGTAAGACTTGATTTTTTAAATGTAAACTTATTCTTTCACGAGGTTTTTGTTGAAGAGTATCCCTTATTTCATTTTCAACCCTATGAGTTGGCTTTATCCAGTAAATTAGTTGAAGTTGTTGAAAAGTATAAATTGGATATTTTACATGTCCATTACGCTATTCCACACGCTTATGCGGCTTATATGAGCAAACAAATGTTGGGTCAAAAAGGTATTCATATACCAATAGTTACAACACTTCATGGAACCGATATAACTTTGGTTGGAAGTCATCCTTTTTATAAAACGGCAGTTGAATTTAGTATCAATAATTCTGATGTGGTTACAGCTGTTTCCGAAAGTTTAAGGACAGATACGTTGCGCTTATTTACCATTTATAACAAAATTCAGGTAATTTATAATTTTATTGATTTTGAGCATCAAAAAACATGGGAAGATGAAGATTGTCTGCGACAATCATTGGCAAAAGATGACGAAAAAGTTATTACGCATGTTAGTAATTTCCGTCCTGTAAAAAGAGTGAATGATGTAATTACAATTTTTGATAAAATTCAGAAAAAAGTAAAATCAAAATTATTAATGGTGGGGGATGGCCCTGAACGGGAAAAAGCTGAGATCTACGCTAAAGAATTGGGAATAAAAGATAAAATCTTATTTTTGGGAAAAAGTGATGAGGTTAGAAAAATATTATGCCTATCGGATCTATTTTTATTGCCTTCTGAAACAGAAAGTTTTGGATTGGCAGCATTAGAAGCTATGGCAGCTAGAGCTACGGTAATTTCTTCAAATACAGGTGGTTTGCCAGAAGTTAATATACAAGGTAAAACCGGTTTTTTATGTGATGTTGGTGATACCGATGAGATGGCAAAAAAAGGAATATTTTTATTAGAAAATGAAGATAGACTTAATAAATTTAAAGATAACGCATATCTGTATTCAAAAAAATTCTCGATTGATAAGATTTTGCCAAAATATGAACAGGTTTACCGTGAGGTAAAAAGTGATTGCTGTTAATTAAAAATGATTTAATGTAGTAATGAGATAATGAGTTAATACTTATTATTAATCTAAAATAATCTCAAACAATTACTTCAAATAATACGCTAAACCTTCTTTTATTAGATCATCAGGAACTTGAACATCGATCTCACATTCTTCTATGTTTTTGAGTAGAATAAAATTAACTTTTCCATTCACATTCTTTTTATCGTAGATCATTAGTTTTTTTATAGCATTAAAGTCGGGTTTTTGCAAATCAATTTTGCCAAATAAACGATGTGTGAATGCTTTTAGTTTTTCAGTTTCTTTTATAGGAAATCCAAAAAGTTTAGAAGAGAAATATAATTCAACTATCATACCAACAGCAACAGATTCGCCATGTGTAAGAGATTCTTTATCCTCATTTTCTAAAAAATAAGATTCGATCGCATGCCCAATTGTATGTCCAAAATTTAATGTTTTTCTTAAATTTTGCTCTTTCATATCTTGTAGAACTATACTGTTTTTTATCGTGATAGAACGATAAATCAAATCTGAAACTATTTTATAATTAACAGCATCAAATGATTGAATTTTATCCAATAATGTTCTGTCAAATGTAAAACCGTATTTGATGATCTCAGCCAAGCCTGATCGAATTTCTCTTTCAGTAATAGTTTTTAAAAATTGATCGTCAACTAAAACCATTTCCGGATTGCTGAATAAACCAATTTGATTCTTTAAAACATCAAGATCAATACCTGTTTTACCACCAACCGAAGCATCAACCATACTCAAAAGAGTAGTGGGAACATTGATAAAACAAATACCCCTTTTAAAAGTAGATGCCACAAATCCACCCATATCTGTAATTACTCCTCCGCCAAGATTAATCAAAATACTTTTTCTGTCTGCTCCTTTTTGGGTTAATATATTCCATAGTTCAGAACAGGTATTCAAGTTTTTAAATTCTTCCCCATTTTTAACTTCAATAAGTTCAAAATTGTGTTTGCCAACTACAGAATTTAGAAAGTATGGCAAACAATATTTTTTAGTATTTGTATCTACCAAAATAAAGACTTTTGAATGAAAATTTTGATTTAGATAATTATTGAGTTCATCATAGGCCTTATCTTGAAAATGAACATAATAACCGGTAGATAATATTGACTGCATTACAATTACATTTATTATATTTTATAGATGCAAATAAACGGCATTTTTTTTAATAAAATAGATTTGAGTAGCTATCTTTGTAAAAAACATAAATTATGAGCAAAATATTTGATAATACACAAACCGCTTTTGCTTTAAAATCGGATTCCGATTTAGAAAAAGCTTATTTTTTATTTAGAATGATAAAAAATGAACCATTAGTTAGAATTGGTTCTGCAGTTACTAAATTCGCATTGAATTCACATTTACCTGTTGAAGGGCTGATCCGTTCAACTGTTTTTGATCATTTTTGTGGAGGAATAAGTGAAAGAGATTGTATTCCTACTATCGAAAAATTATATACTAAAAATGTTCATTCAATTTTAGATTATTCTGCTGAAGGAAAGGAAGAAGAAACTCAATTTGATAAGGCCAAAGATATTACGATCAGTATCATTGAAGATTATGCAAAAGGTAAAAATGCAGTTCCATTTGCTGTTTTTAAACCTTCAGGGTTTGGTAGGTATGATCTGTACAAAAAAATTTCTGAAAAGAAAGAACTAAATCCGGATGAAGACAAAGAATGGGCCAGAGTAGTTGAAAGATATGATGCTGTTTCTAAAGCATCTTACGATAATGATGTTCCTTTATTGATCGATGCTGAAGAATTATGGATGCAAACAGCAGCTGATGATCTGATAGAAGATATGATGGAAAAATACAACAAAGAAAAGGCTGTAATTTTTGGTACTTTACAATTGTATCGTTGGGATAGATTTGACTACCTAAAAGCATTGCACAAACGTGCCAAAGAAAAAGGCTTTAAAATTGGCATGAAGCTTGTGCGTGGAGCTTATATGGAAAAAGAGCGTGAAAGAGCGCAAGAGTTTGGATATGAAGACCCGATTTGTAAGGATAAAGCTGCAACTGATAAAAATTACAATGATGTAATGCGCTATATCTTTAAAAATTTAGACGATATGGCAATTTTTAATGGAACTCATAACGAAGAAAGTTCTTATTTAATGATGGATCTGATTAAAGAGGTCGGTATTGATAAAGAAGACAGTAGATTATGGTTTGGGCAATTATACGGTATGAGTGATCATATTAGTTTTAATTTAGCCAAAGAAGGTTTTAATGTTGCCAAGTATTTACCTTTTGGACCTGTAAGAGATGTGATGCCTTATTTGATTAGGCGCGCAGAAGAAAATACTTCAGTAGCGGGTCAAACTACACGAGAATTAGATTTGATTTCAACTGAAAAAAAACGAAGGAAGTTATAATATGTCAACACGAAATATTTCACCAAATATTACTTTAATAACACTTATTTTAATTGCGATCGATGTTTATATATTTTTTGCGATTAATAAAAGTTTAAAAAATTTAAAGTATAAGAATTTGGTGAAATATTCGTATTTCATTGCGGTAATATTTGGATTTATTGGTTATTATTTTTTGTTCAAAGATTACATAAACACACCACTTCAGGCTACTTTTTCTAAAAATATTTTTATAGGTTTCTTCTTTGCTTTTTTGGTTTCAAAATTAGTGCTAATTGTTATTTTACTAGCTGAAGATATTTATAGATTCTTTCATTTGATTTTTTTAGCGATCTTAAATTTTTTTCATACAAAAGATTATAAAGTTAAAGCTCCCGGCAGAAGAAAATTTATGCGTCAGGTAGGTTTATCTTTGGCTGCAATACCTTTTACTTCAATGATTTATGGAATTACAAAAGGAAAATATAACTTTAAAGTAAAAAGTCTAAAATTATCTTTTAAAAATTTACCTAAGGCGTTTGATGGATTTAAATTAGTTCAGATTTCTGATATACATACGGGAAGTTTTGATAGTAGTGAAGCAATAACAGATGCCGTTAATCTTATCAATCAACAAAATGCCGATCTGATTCTATTTACCGGAGATCTTGTAAATAATGATTCGAGAGAAATTATTCCTTTTATTTCTAACTTTAAAGAATTAAGTGCTAAGCATGGTGTTTATTCAGTTTTAGGAAATCATGATTATGGTGATTACAAGAGTTGGAATTCTGAAGAAGAAAAACGAGAAAATCACCAGTTGATTCATAAATTTCAGAAACAAATGAATTTTAATTTATTGAACAATGAAAATGTAGTATTTTCTAAAGATGGAGATGAAATTGGTTTATTTGGTGTTGAGAATTGGGGTCACAAGCCATTTCCTAAAAGGGGAGATCTTGATAAAGCACTTAAAGGAGCTGAAGAAGCCCCTTTTAAGATCTTAATGTCGCATGATCCAACACATTGGAAACAAAAAGTCATTCCACATAAAACTCATTTTGACCTAACTTTATCAGGACATACACACGGAATGCAATTTGGTGTAGAAATCCCCGGATTTAAGTGGAGTCCTGTAAAATATCTTTACCCTCAATGGGCAGGAATATATCAAGAAGCCAAACAATATTTATATGTGAATCGTGGTTTTGGTTTTATTGGTTTTCCGGGAAGAGCCGGTATCTGGCCTGAAATTACAGTTATTGAGTTATCTAGTTCTGCTGTTTAAAATTATTGCATAAAAAAACAAGACCATATAATTATAGCCCTGAGGATATTAAAATAAAATAATTCAAAATTAATTATCCATATTTTTCTTTTTTCCGCCCCACATAAATATTAGTAAAACGACTATAAGTCCTAAGAATACTGCAAACATAAAAATAGTACCAATAATTCCCCAATTCCAATCAACTAAAGGAAGAAATAAGTTTGTCATAATTATTTAAACTTTAAAGAGTTAACTAATTCAACAAAACTAATAGATATTATTAGAATATATAATGATAAAAATCATTTTTTGGCTTATTTATCTTTAAAAATCAACTACTTTTGCATTTTTAAAAAAAAAGTATGCAATCAATTAGAAATATAGCCATAATTGCACATGTTGATCATGGAAAAACGACACTTGTAGATAAGATTATCGATCAGGCAAAAATTTTGGACGATAGAAAAAAACGTACAGAATTATTATTAGATAGTAGTGACCTGGAACGTGAAAGAGGTATAACTATATTATCTAAGAATGTTTCTGTAAATTATAATGGCGTAAAAATTAATGTTATTGACACTCCGGGTCACGCTGATTTTGGTGGAGAAGTAGAGCGCGTACTCAAAATGGCTGATGGTGTTTTATTATTGGTTGACGCTTTTGAAGGTCCGATGCCTCAAACCAGATTTGTATTGAGTAAAGCCTTGGAATTAGGATTGATACCTATTGTGGTTATTAATAAAGTTGATAAAGAAAATTGTAGTCCCGACTTGGTTCACGAAAAGGTTTTTGACTTGATGTTTGCTCTAGATGCTACTGAAGAACAACTGGATTTTGCAACTATTTATGGCTCTGCAAAAAATGGCTGGATGAATACCGATTGGAAAACTGAAAACGATAATATAACTCCACTTTTGGATGCTATTCTTGAAAATATACCTGAAGCACCTTATAGAGAAGGTACGCCACAAATGCAGATTACATCTTTGGATTTTTCTTCTTTTACAGGAAGAATTGCTATAGGAAGAGTTTTTAGGGGAGATCTTGAAGAATCTAAGGATTATGCACTTTGTAAAGCAGATGGTTCTACAAAAAAAGTGAGAATTAAAGAATTACATACTTTTGAAGGTTTAGGAAAAGCAAAAGTAAGCAAGGTAAGAAGTGGAGATATTTGTGCCATTACCGGAATTGATAATTTTGAAATTGGTGATACTATAGCCGATTTGGAAAATCCGGAAGCTTTGCCAAGAATTGAGGTAGATCAACCAACAATGAGTATGTTGTTCACCATCAATAATTCCCCGTTTTTTGGAAAAGAAGGCAAATTTGTGACCTCAAGACATTTACGCGACAGATTGTTTAAAGAAACAGAGAAAAATTTGGCTTTAAAAGTCAAAGAAACAGATACTGAGGATAAATTTAATGTTTATGGCAGGGGTATTTTACATTTATCTGTATTGATAGAAACCATGCGAAGAGAAGGTTATGAACTTCAAGTTGGTCGGCCTAAAGTTATTTTTAAAGATATTGATGGTGTTAAATCTGAACCTTATGAAACACTGGTAATCGATGTTCCTGAAGAATTGGCCAGTAAAGCTATCAACCTGGTGACTATCCGTAAAGGAGATCTTCATATAATGGAACCAAAAGGAGATCTACAACATTTAGAATTTGATATTCCTTCTCGTGGATTGATAGGTTTGAGAAATAAAATTTTAACCGCAACTCAAGGAAAAGCAATCATCAATCATCGATTAAGAGGTTATGATGTTTATAAAGGAGATTTTAATGAGGTTGTAAATGGTGCAATTGTATCTTCAGAATCAGGTAAGGCAACTGCTTATGCCATTGACCGATTACAAGATAGAGGAAAATTCTTTATAGATCCAAATCAAGAAATATATAAAGGTCAGGTTGTTGGTGAAAATACACGTCAGGATGATTTAGGCGTAAATTTGATCAAAGGAAAGAAATTGAGCAATGTGAGAGCATCCGGTACTGATGAGAGTGCTAAAATTGCTCCCAAAATAGATTTTTCACTAGAAGAATATATGGAATATATCAGAGATGATGAATATTTAGAAATTACACCTTTGAGCTTACGTATGCGTAAAATTGAATTTAGGTAAATTACATACTTTTAGTGGTATTTATGGGGTAACATAGTTACCCCGTTATTTTTTTACATTTTGCTGTCGATATAATCGATTACATCTTTTTCTTTTTGAATTGTTGAATTGTAAATCTTTTTAGCTTTGGCTAAAATATCTTTAGTAAATTCTTTGTCTTTAATGTCTTTTGCATTGATTCGAACGTTAAAATACGCCCCAAATACTGCAGTTCTTGCGCATAATATTCCTACTGCTGCATCTGACAATGAATTTTGTAAACCTTTTTCAATCATGGCCTCCATAACTTCCATTGAATTGTAGGCAGTTTCCATTACCTGTAAAGGAATTTCTGTAGCGTATTTTGTAGCATTTTCAATTGCTTGTTTACGTATGGATATTTCCTCATCATTGCTTTTTGGCATTCTAAAACCTTCAATTATTTTATTAAAAGAATTGGTATCTTCATCAACCAGAAATAAGAGTTTATTTTTATAAGCCTGTCCTTTTACAGCCCAATTTGAAAACTCTTCCCAGCGGTCATCCCAACCGGCTTTATGTGCCGATAAATTAGCTACCATGGTACCTAATGAAATACCCAAAGCACCCACATATGCTGATATAGAACCACCACCCGGAGCCATTGATTCACTTGCTGTTTCTTCAGCAAAATCTGTAACTGTGAGATCAATAAGTTTTTTGGTTTCTTTATCTTCCAGTAAATATTCAATGATCTTTTCTTCAGGAACAAATGGTTTTAAGTCGTCTAAACCTAAAGATTTTACGGCTATTTTTATTTTTTCTGATTCAGCTATTCCCAAAGACCTTTCTTGTTTTATTAAGAAATAATCTGCTGCATCCAACATTGCCTGAAGCGGAATTAATCCAATCAATTCAGATCCGGTAACCCTTAATCCACGTGATTCTGCAGATTTACAAGATTCGTCGAATGCCTCATGCATAGAAGTAATGTTGATGTTGGTCAAATTATAGGAGATCTGAGCAATTCCATACTCTTCAATATACCAGCCAATACCTTTTACTGCTTTTAGTTTACCCGGTACTCGTACCGATTTTCCATCTTTGTTTAAAACTTTTTTTCCTGTAATTGGATTGCCTTCTCTTTTTACCCTACCTGCTTCACGAATATCAAAAGCAATTGAATTAGCTCGACGGGTAGAGGTAGTATTCAAATTAACATTATAAGCAATTAAAAAATCACGAGCAGAAATTGCTGTTGCACCACTTTTAGCAACTTTTTCATTAAAATTTGCAGGTCCAAAATCGGGTTTCCAATTTGGGTTCACTAATTTTTCTTTTAAGCCTTCGTACTCTCCCGAACGGCAACTTGCCAAGTTTCTTCGCTTCTTTTCTTTGGCAGCATTTTCATAGAAATAACCTGGAATACCAAGTTCTTTGCCAATTCTTTCTCCAAGTTTATGCGCATATTTGGTTGTTTCTTCCATTGTAATTCCGGCAATAGGAACTAAGGGACAAACATCGGTTGCACCAAAACGAGGATGCTCACCACTGTGATTGCTCATGTCAATTAGTTCTGATGCTTTTTTTATCAGTAAAAAAGCTGCATCAATAACTTTTTCGGGTTCACCTACAAAAGTGATGACAGTTCTGTTGGTTGTGTTTCCGGGATCAATATCAAGCAGTTTAATACCCTCCACTGTTTCTACAATATTTGCGATTTCATTAATTTTTTTAATATCGCGACCTTCACTAATATTAAGAACGCATTCAATTAATTGTTTTTTCATAATTCTTTAATTAAAATTAGCTATTTGAAATTTTTTTAACTTTCATATTTAATGCTTCTACACCTAATGAAAAAGCAATGGCAAAATATAAATAACCCTTTGGTATAGCACCTATATGTTGGCCAAATACGACGGCATTTGAAAGGTGAGCGCTTTCGGTTACTAACATAAACCCAATTAAGATCAAAAAGGATAATGCCAACATTTGAATGGTTGGATGATTATTTACAAACCTACCAACCGGTATGGCAAATATCATCATTATTATAATTGAAATTATCACTGCAGTTATCATAATGATCAATGCACCTTCAATTCCGTTAGTCATCCCAACTGCTGTCAGAACAGAATCAAAAGAGAAAACAATATCAATTAGTACAATTTGAATGATAACACCGGTAAGAGAAGTTTTTATCTTATCAGATTCAGTTGTTTTATGTTCAATACCCTCTACTTTTTGATGGATCTCATGCGTACTTTTGTAGAGTAAAAATATTCCACCTGCAAATAAAATTATACTTTGTCCGGAGATACCGGCTTTTAGCCAGGAAAGGTCAATTGTGAATAGTGGATCTTTCATGGCAATGATATAAGATACACCAACCAAAAGCATTATTCTAAATAGCATTGCCAAAAGCAAACCAATATTTGTGGCTCTTTTCACTTTTTCTTTTGGTAATTTTCCAGCAGCTATTGATATAAAAATAATATTATCTATTCCTAAAACAATTTCTAAAAATGTTAGCGTCAATAATGCTACCCAGGTATCTGCTTGTGTGAAAATTTCCATTATTTAAAGTGGTTCAAATAGTATTTAAGGCATTTAAAATTGGATGTTTTATCATAAATAAAAATATCATATTCCCGTATAATTACTTGGAGATATATCTTTTAATTCTTGTTTAATTTTATCAGTAACTTCTAATGTGTCAATAAAATCAGACATAGATTGTTTGGTTATCTTCATATTAGTTCTTGTCAATCCTTTTAATGCCTCATATGGATTTGGGTAGGCTTCACGGCGTAAAACAGTTTGAATAGCTTCGGCAACAACAGCCCAATTCTCTTCCAGATCTTTTTCAAAAGCTTCACGATTGAGTAATAATTTGTTTAGACCTTTTAAAGTTGATGTAAACCCGATAATTGTATGAGCAAGAGGTACACCAACATTGCGTAAAACAGTAGAGTCGGTTAGATCTCTTTGTAAACGCGAAATGGGTAATTTTGCGGATAAATGTTCAAAAATAGCATTGGCAATTCCTAAATTCCCTTCACTATTTTCAAAATCAATAGGATTAACTTTATGTGGCATAGCAGAAGAACCAACTTCACCTTTTTTAATTTTTTGTTTAAAGTAGTTCATTGAAATATACTGCCAAATATCTCTGTCAAAATCAATTAAGATGGTATTAATTCTTTTTAATGAATCAAAAAATGCAGCCAAATGATCATAGTGTTCAATTTGAGTTGTTGGATATGAATGATGAAGTTCTAATATGTTTTCAACAAAATCAGTACCAAAACCTTTCCAATCAATTTGAGGATAAGCAACTTTGTGAGCATTATAATTTCCGGTTGCACCACCAAATTTAGCTGCAAAAGGAATATTATTAAGAAGATTGATCTGTTGCTTGATTCTTTCTGCAAAAACCATAATCTCTTTGCCTAAAAGGGTAGGAGAAGCCGGTTGACCATGAGTTCTTGCCAGCATTGGAATATCATGCCATTGATTTGCCAGATCAGTTAGTTTGTTTACTAAAGTGTCTAACTCGGGTATATATACAATTTCATAAGCTTCCTTAATTGAAAGTGGAACAGCTGTATTATTGATATCTTGTGATGTTAATCCAAAGTGAATGAATTCTTTGAATTTTCTAATTCCCAAGGCATCAAATTTTTCTTTGATAAAATATTCAACGGCCTTAACATCATGATTAGTAACCTTTTCAATATCCTTAACTTTTTGGGCATTCTGACTTGAAAAATTTCTATAAATATTACGTAATTGTTCAAATAAATTGACATTAAATCCTTTTAATTGTGGTAAAGGAATTATACAAAGTGCAATAAAATATTCTATTTCAACTTTTATACGATATTTTATAAGTGCTTCTTCAGAAAAAAATGGTGACAATTGTTCAACTTTATTACGGTAACGGCCATCAATAGGAGATATAGCATTAAGACTTGTTAATTTCATTGTAGATCTGTAAAAATTAAAAATACAAAATTAGGTTTTTTTAATGATAAATATTTATTTGTATTTTTATTTCTTAGTATTCTGATAAATATAAACTTCAGTTGCTCCCTGACCATATTTTTGAAAAGATGCTTCGTAAGTATCAACAGCATATTTATTGAATAAATAATCTAACTCTTGTTTTAAAACGCCTTCACCAATACCGTGGATAAAAACAACACGAGGTATTTTTTTTCTAATGGCAAATTCTAATTGTTGTTTGGCGGTTTTGAGTTGTAGGGAAAGCATATCATAATTTGAAAGTCCTTTGACAGAATCTGTCAGGTGATGTATATGCAGATCAACTTCCAATGGCGGAATCTGGTTCCTTTTTGTTGATCTTATTGTTGGTTTCTTTTTCTTTTGATGATCCATATCTTTTAAAAACGCTAAATGATGATCATTTTTTAAAAACGAATCAAGATTTCCTGCAATAATTATTTCATCATCATGACATTCATATTCAAACCCATCTTCTGACCTGAATGTTATTTTATGTAAATCAATCTTAACTACGATACCTGTTATGGAATCGTTGAGCATGGCAACTTTTTGGTTTAATTTAAATTTAGATTTTCTTTCCGTCATTTTACAAATTTACGTTAAGTTAGTAAGTTTGTTAAATATTTTTTATATTTATGGTATCAATAATATAATTATAAAAAATGGGTTTTATTTCATTTTTAGAAAAGAACTTGTTATCATGTCAATGGCAAAAAGCAGGAGTTGAATGTACCGGTTGTGGTACGCAAAGGGCAATTATTCATTTATTAAAAGGTGAATTTGTTGAGGCTTTCAATACTTATCCTGCTATATATACTTTGATTATAATGTTTGTTTTTTTAGGATTCCATTTAAAATTTAATTTTACCAAAGGTCATAAGATACTTTTATGGCTTTTTATCATAAATCTGACAATTATTATTACACATTATATCATTAAAATAACCTAATTAAAATCAATTAACCATGGTCAAAGAAAAATTACCTTATTCGCAAAGTGCCCTAATTTTAGGAATTCTATCTATTTTTACAGCCTGTTGTTGTTATGGAATTGTTGGTGTAATTCTAGGATTTATAGGCTTGAATAAAGCAAAAAAAGCAATAGCAATTCACGAAGAAAATCCAGATTTATATGATGGAATTAACAATGCAAATACCGGAAAGATCACTTCAATCATTGGTATTGTATTTGGAATTATAGCAATTGTATATTTGGTTTACATACTTTCTTCAGGACAATATGAAGTTATGATGGAACAATATCAGGAAATAATTGAAGAACAAATGCAGTAAGGGTTATGATATATGTTGGAAGTCAGAAGTCAGAAGTCTGATGTTTGTACGTTTTTTGATTTCAGGACAAGCCTGCCAGTCGTTGGTTGGGAACAAGGGATGTTCAGTGAATGATCGATTGAGAGACAGAGTGAGACGTTTTTTTTAAATTTTGCGATTTTCCGTCTTTGATAGAATAATAAGAATAAACCGATCAACACTAATCTGTAGGGTTGGGAATGAATTAAGACTAGTTTTTTTAAGTTAATTGTTGACTATTCATCAACTACTATTGCAATTTTTGTCCCGTCAGGACTTACTGTTAAGCGTGTAATATTTTTTATAGGCAAATCACTTTCGATGCTGATCTCTTTCCAGTTTTCATCTTTATGAGGTTTAAACTTAAAGATCTTTGCATCTTTTGCCATTAAGATGCTACCATCCGGTGTCCAAGTTAGATCTTCTGATCCTTCAAGAGGATCAGTTATGTAGGTTGAATTACTATTAAGTGGATCTAAAGAATATATCTCGGGTGTTTCATGACTTTTACTTATAAAGCTTATCAGATTGGTATTTGGTATTTTTTGAAAAGACCTGCCAATATTTTGTTGTATAGGGTATCTTATTCCACATTTAAAGTGACTTACCTGTAAAGTTTGTGTATCACCTAAGACAAATGAAATAATGGTTTTATTGTCAAACCAAATATAATAACCTACTTGTAAACTGGGTAATAAAACTTCAGGTTCTTTATTCTTATAAGAATATTTATATAATAATTGAGAATCATCTTCGTCTAATCTTATACAAGAAAAATTCTTCTTTTTTTTTGGAATTGAAGCAGGGGAGTATTCATTACCTTTAGTATTGGTTAGCCATGATCTAAAGCCAAATTCAAAATCATATATAGCAATATCAGTTTGACCATCTCTAATTGAAGTAAACAATATTGAAGTACCGTCATCAGTAAAAGAAGGTTGGTTATCATAACCCTCATTTTCAGAAATGTTTATAGGATTGGTAAGTGTAAAATTATCATCTGTTTTGATAAGATCAAAAAGATAAATTTCGGTGGCTTCTTGTGAAAAAGATATTGCACAAATAAAAAGCATCAAAAATGATGAAATAATTTTTAATGGCATCTACAAAAAATATTTAAGCTATTATATAACAAAGATAGAATTAAAAAATTGTTTCAATGATATTTTTTATTAAAAGAAGTTGATAAATTATATTTTGGTATATAATTAAATCAAATGTATAAGTTTATATATAAATACAAAATGAATTTATTACTTTTGAAGCGCTTTTTACTAAACTTAAACAATAAAATATTATGCAAAGGGATCAACAAATTTTCGATTTAATTAAACAAGAAAAAGAAAGACAAACCAATGGTTTAGAATTAATAGCTTCTGAGAATTATGTTAGTGAACAGGTTTTAGAAGCTGCAGGTTCAGTTTTAACCAATAAATATGCTGAAGGTTATCCAGGAAAACGCTATTATGGAGGTTGTGAAGTTGTTGATGATGTTGAGCAAATCGCTATTGATAGAGCCAAAGCTTTGTATGGAGCTGCTTATGCAAATGTACAACCTCACTCTGGTTCGCAAGCAAATGCCGCCGCTTATCAAGCAGTTTTGAAGCCCGGAGATACTATTTTAGGATTTGATCTGTCACATGGTGGACATTTGACACATGGATCTTCAGTAAATTTTTCCGGAAAATTATACAAACCAACTTTTTATGGTGTAGATAAAGAAACCGGAGTTTTAAATTATGATAAAATACAGAAAACTGCATATGAAGTAAAACCACAATTGATCATAGCAGGTGCTTCGGCTTATTCTAGAGACATAGATTTTAAACGTTTTAGAGAAATTGCTGATAGTGTAGGAGCTATTTTATTGGCAGATATTTCTCATCCTTCCGGTTTGATAGCCAAAGGCATTTTGAATGACCCAATGCATCATTGCCATATAGTTACGACTACAACGCATAAAACTTTACGCGGACCAAGAGGGGGAATGATTTTAATGGGAAAAGATTTTGCAAATCCATTTGGTGAAAAAACACCCAAAGGGAAGACCAAAATGATGAGTACTTTATTAAATTCGGCTGTATTTCCCGGAATGCAGGGTGGACCATTAGAACATATAATCGCCGCAAAAGCTATTGCTTTTGGAGAAGCCTTGACCGATGAATTTTTATATTATCAAATTAGGGTTAAAAAGAATGCTGCAGCTATGGCAAAAGCATTCGTTAGTAAAAATTATCAATTAATTTCAAATGGAACTGATAATCACATGATGCTGATAGATCTGCGAAATAAGAATATTACCGGAAAAGAAGCTGAAAATGCCTTAGTAAAAGCAGATATCACTGTCAATAAAAATATGGTCCCTTTTGATGATAAGTCACCATTTATAACATCAGGAATTAGAATAGGAACTGCTGCAATAACAACACGAGGTTTAAAAGAAGATGACATAAAAATTGTTGTTGATCTGGTAGATGAAGCGCTTAATAATTTCGAAAATGAAGAGGTTTTAGAAAATATTGCAAAAAGGGTTAATACATTGATGCAAGATAGACCGCTCTTTGTTTGGTAAATAATAAATGATCTAAATCATTTGTTTTTAAGGCATTTAATCTTAAATTTATAGGATTAAATGCTTTTTTTATGGGCTCACAATCAGTAAAAGAAATTTCTAGTCTGCAGGAACGACAAGAATTTTTATCTCATTTATTGAATGACATCACTGCGCTTGAGGTAATGATGGAGATCGATATTTTTGAAAAAGGTATTCATAGAGTAGGAGCCGAACAAGAACTATGTATTGTTGATAATAATTTTCGCCCTGCAAAAAATGCACTTAAGATCTTAAGAAATATTAAGGATACCCACTTTACAACTGAAATAGCCTTATTTAATCTTGAAATAAATTTAGACCCAGTACTTTTAAATGACCGTTGTTTTTCTATTTTAAAGAATCAGTTACAATATCTATTGGATATTGCTCATAATGAAGCAAAAAAAATTGATAATAATAAGATAATACTTACCGGAATTCTTCCTACGCTTAAGAAAAAAGATTTAAAATTTGAAAATATTACACCTTTCAAAAGGTATATTACACTTAATAATGCGCTAAAAAAAATTAGGGGTAATGATTTTAGACTGCATATTAAAGGTGTAAATGAATTAATTGTTACTAGTGAATCAATATTATTTGAAGCGAGTAATACAAGTTTTCAGATTCATTTACAGTTAGACCTTGATAAAATAGTTGATCTATATTATTGGGCTCAGGCAATAGCTGGCCCAGTTTTAGCAGCTGCAACCAATTCGCCATTGTTAATTGGAAGAGAATTATGGAGTGAAACCAGAATTGCTTTATTTCAGCAGAGT
>DAOUPQ010000019.1 GCA_030626085.1 Flavobacteriia bacterium | reverse complement strand
CAATTTTATTGATGATACAAACATTAGAACCGGCAAACATATCAGGATATTTTATAGGTTTGTCATCACCTTCAGTTGTGCTAATAATGACAACTCTTGAGTTTTCACCAAGATCAAACATTGATGGACAAACTAAATTTCCTACATTTTCAATCATCACAATTGAATTGGCTGCAGGTTTGAGTTTTAACATTGCATTGTTAACCATATCACTATCTAAATGACAAGCTTTTCCGGTATTTATTTGAACAACGGGTATTTTTAATTGATCAATTCTATCAGCATCATTCATGGTTTGTTGATCTCCTTCAATAACATAAAAATCTATTTCATCTTTAAGATTGGTCAATGTTCTTTCTAATAAGCTGGTTTTACCAGATCCGGGAGAACTTACCATATTTATTGCAAAAATATTTTTTCCCAGAAAATATCCACGATTCCTTTCAGCCAGAAGCTGATTGGATTGAAGTATATCTTGTTCTACTTCAATAATTGATTTTTCATGGTGGTGATGGTGGTGTTCATGACCATGATCGTGTGAATGATTATGATGCCCAGAATGGTTTTCTAAATGAATATTTTTGGTAACAGATATTGTTTCACCTGGTTTTTTAATAGTAATTTCATCTGTAGTACTACATCCGCAAGTTGTACACATAATAGCTGTTTTTTATCTGTCAAATATATCAATAATTAAATTGTTACTACTACAAATTTAATGGAACATTGGCAAATTTAAAGGAGTTAAAGTAAAAAGACTGGTAAAAATTATTCGCTCTTTGCCAAACATTTTAGTTATATTTAAAGCTGTAAATTTAGATTAAATTTCATAAAATGGGTAAAAATGCGATAGTTTTTGGAGCAACATCAGGAATAGGAAAAGAATTGGCAAAACTATTGGTAAAAGATGGATACAAAGTTGCCATTACAGGGCGAAGGGAAGAAAAACTAAAGGAGATACAAAAAGATAATTCAAATAATTATGTGATTAAAAAGCATGATGTTACTGAATTAGATTCCTCCGAAAAGGTTTTTAAGGAATTAATTGATGAATTAAAAACTATTGATTTAGTGGTTTATAGTTCTGGAATTGCCGAACCAAATTACGATCTTGAATGGAAAAAAGAAAATCCGACACTACAAACAAATGTACTTGGGGCAGTTAAGATCTACGGTTTGGCCTATAATTTTTTTAAACAGCAAGGTTTTGGTCATTTAGTTGGCATTTCATCAGTTGCAGGCATTAGAGGAAATCGTCATGTTCCAGCCTATTTTGCTTCAAAAGCATTTCAAAATAATTATTTAGAATCACTTTGGATGAAAGCAAAACGCAGTAAAGCAAATATTTACATTACTGATATTGCACCTGGTTTTATAGATACTAAATTGGCATTGGGAGATACTTTTGGAATGGCATCTTTAGAAAAAGCAACAAAACAGATTTACAGTGCCATTAAACGTAAAAAGAAAAAAGTTTATATAACTAAAAGGTGGAGAGCAATCGCTTTTATGATGCGTATTTTACCTGCTAGTTTAATAATGAAAACATAAATTTTTATTAAAATTAATAATGAAAAACAAAATTAAAGCAGTACAAAAATTTCATGAAACTTTTGGTTTAGGAGTAAGTGATAAGCCAACTGCTAAGTTATCAGAAGAATTGATAACATTGCGTTATAATTTAATGGTAGAAGAAAATAACGAATATCTTGAAGCTGCTAAAAATGGCGATCTGGTTAAAGTTGCTGATGCATTGGGAGATATGTTGTATATCATTTTTGGGACAATAGTAGAACATGGTTTACAAGACAAAATAGAAGCTGTTTTTGATGAAATTCAACGAAGTAATATGAGCAAAATGGGTGAAGATAGTAAACCGGTTTACCGTGAAGATGGAAAAATATTGAAAGGACCTGATTATTTACCGCCGGATCTAAAAAATATTTTAAGAGAATAATTCAGCGGGTGGTTATTTCACTTCATATCGCCAACCAAATTTATCTTCGGCACGATTGTATTGGATATCAGTAATACGTTTTTTAAATCTTCTGGCATAATTATTTTCAATTATGGGTAAATCGTAATCTGTTCCTTCAAATCCAAACCCTGAAATTGGTGAAATTACTGCTGCTGTACCTGCACCAAACATTTCTTTAAGCGTTCCTTTTTTAAATGCTTCAATAATTTCACTTACTTTAATTTTTCTCACTTCAACAGGAATGCCTTCATCTTTAGCAATATCAATAATGCTTTTTCTGGTTACACCATCTAAAATTCTATCACTGGTTGGCGCTGTTAATAAAGTGTCACCTATTCTTATAAAAATATTCATTGCACCTGCTTCTTCGATATATTCATGTGAAGTTGCATCCGTCCAGATTATTTGTTGGTATCCTTTATTAATAGCCAGTTGTGTAGGGTAAAATTGACCGCCATAATTCCCTCCTGCTTTAGCAAAACCAACTCCACCATTTGCAGAACGAGAATAATGTTGTTCAATTAAAACTTTTACTTTTCCTGAAAAATAAGGGCCTGAAGGAGCACAAATTATTATAAATTTATATTCGTCAGAAGGAGAAGCATGAACGCCTTTACCAGTTGCAAATACATATGGACGAATATATAATGAACTACCATCAGTAGTAGGGATCCAGGCATTATCAATTTTTAAGAGTTCTTTTAAACCTTGCATAAATAAATCTTCAGGAAATTCAGGAATAGCCATCCTTTTAGAAGAAATATTTATTCTTTTTTGATTTTCTAAAGGGCGGAATAACCACACTTTATCATTATCATCTTTATAGGCCTTCATGCCTTCAAATACAGATTGACCATAATGAAAAATTTTGGAAGAAGGATCTAAACTGATATTTTGATAAGGCATTATTTGAGCTTGTTGCCATTTTCCATCTTTATAATCACAAATAAACATATGATCAGTAAAAACTTGACCAAAAGGTAAATGATCAAAATCAACATTTTTAATTTTTGAAATAGCAGCCTTTTTTATCTTAATTTTTGTAGTTAAATCTATACTCATGACATATTATTTTATACAAATTTACTGAATAATGCTTAATTATAATTGCATTTATTCTCTAATTCTTAAAGAATTAACATTTCGTATCTTTGAAATTATAAATTCTATAATGTGAAAAGAATTATTATACAAACCAACGATGGTTCTTCAAGTATTTACTTACCGGATTGGGATGAACATTATCATTCAAAGCATGGAGCAATTAATGAAGCGTATCATGTTTTTATTAAAAATGGTTTAGATCTATTTGATGATGGGTCTAAAATTGAAATCCTTGAAATAGGTTTAGGAACCGGTTTAAATTGTTTTATTACTTTTTTAGAATCACAAAAACGAAATTTGCAAATTGATTATGATGGAGTAGAAGCATTTCCGCTTAAAGCGGAAGAAATATCTCAGTTGAATTACGTTGAGGAATTGATTGCAGCTGACTATAAAAATATTTTTAAAAAGATTCATAAGATAGAATGGAATAAAAAAATTGAAATTAATTCAAATTTTACAATAAAGAAAAGGAAACAATTTTTTAAAGAAATAAATGATGAGAATAAATTTAATTTAATTTATTTTGATGCTTTTGGAGCAAGAGTTCAACCTGAATTGTGGACAGAAGACATTTTTAAAAAGATGTATGATGCACTTAAAAATAAAGGAATTTTAGTAACTTACTCTGCAAAAGGAAGTGTACGTAGAGCCATGCAAAGTGTAGGCTTTGAAGTTGAAAGATTACCCGGACCACCCGGAAAACGTGAAATGCTGAGGGGGAGAAAAATTTGAATAGCTTAAAGTTTAAAAATATGATAGATCCAAAATTTGTAAAACGGAAGAAACCAAACTATAAAAGAGCCATTATTTTAGTGATAATACTAATCATTATAATTGTTGTCTTTTTAAATATTGATAGAATAATTGAAAGTTTATTTGTAGTTCAGTAAAATCTAAAAAAGAGTATGTTCTTAAAAAAAAGTGAATCTTCTGAAGATAAAAAGCAAGTCATAAAATTGTATAAAGAACATGTATCATCAGGGAAAGTTGATTTTTATAAGAAATATAAAATGGATTTTGTTATGGGATATCGTGAAGGTCCGTGGTTATTTGATATTGATGGAAAGAAAAGGATATTCAACTTACATTCTAATGGGGGTGTTTTTAATTTAGGTCATCGCAATAAAGAAATTGTAAACTTATTAGAAGAGAAACTTAATTTTTATGATATTGGTAACCATCACTTAATGAGTAAGCCAAGAGCGGATTTGGCTGTAAAGATTGCACAATTAATGCCTGGCGATTTAGATTATTCAATTTTTGGAGTTAGTGGTGGAGAAGCCATTGATCTTGCTTTAAAAATTGCTCGTGCTTACACTAAAAGAAAGAAAATAATTTCGGTTAAAGGAGGTTATCACGGTCATACAGGCTTATCAGTGCAAACAGGAGATGATCAATATAAAACACCGTTTTTATTGGATTCTAATGATTTTTTACAAATTCCGTTTAATAATTTAGAAGCTCTGCAAAATGTCTTAGATCAGGATGTCGCTACGGTTATTTTAGAAACTATTCCGGCAACTTTAGGAATGCCTTTGCCAAAAGAGGGATATCTAAAAAAGGTTAAAGAATTATGTGAAAATAATGGAACTTTATTGATCTTAGATGAAGTACAAGCTGGTTTGGGAAGAACAGGAAAACTTTGGGCATTTGAACATTTTAATGTAATACCCGATATTGTGGTTTTGGCAAAAGGTTTATCAGGTGGAATTTACCCAATTAGTGCAACGGTGATCGATAAAAAGTTGGAATCTGTTTTTCATGACGATCCGTTTATTCATATTTCAACTTCGGGTGGAGCCGAACTTGGTTGTCTGGTTGCACTTAAAGTTTTAGAAATCACTTCTGAAAAGAAATTTTTACAACATGTAAATTATCTTTCGGATCTCTTTAATATTGAACTGGGAAAATTACAGAAAAGACATCAAAGTTTTTTTATTGGAATTAGACGATTGGGTTTGATGATGGGATTAGAATTAAAAGATGATATGGCTGGGCCGATTATGACAAAAGCTGCTTACGACAATGAATTGTTAATAATTTATGCCAATAATGACACTTCGGTGGTGCAATTTTTACCGCCATTGGTTATGGATGAAAAAGATATAAAACACGTGATCAAACAATTAGACAGAGCCTTTAATGAAGCCAGAGTTTTACATACTGCATTGAAAATAAAAGAAAATATAACATCCTTTTTTAAATAGTATTTTATGCCAATTACTGAAGATTTTCTTCAATCATTTGAACAAGGATTGAACCCACAATTTCCTGAAAGCTCTAAAATTCCGGCTAAAATTGTTGGTTTTGGCGAAATATCTTCCATTTTCAAAATTGATCCCTATAATGAATGGGTACTTAAAAGATTACCGTTATTTACCAATAAAGAGGAAGCCAATCTTTATTCTAATAATTATAATACTTATACAAACTATTTAAAACAAGCGAGTTTAGATTTACCTAAAGACAAAATATTTATTATTTCTGATAAAAAAGTGGTTTTGTATTTGGCTCAGAAAGCTTTAAAAAAAGAAGATTTGTGTCAAAACAAATTACATACACTTTCTAAAGAGAATGCGATAGAAATGTTAAACAATATATTTTTAAATATTAAAAAAGTTGACTATTTTAATAAGAAGAATAAACCAAAGATTGAATTATCTATTGATGGCCAGGTTTCAAATTGGGCTTTGGTTAACGATAAGCTTTTATTTTTTGATACAAGTACTCCTCTATTTAAAATTAATGGAGAAGAACAATTGGATCCGGAGTTATTATTGAACAGTACCCCCAAAGCTTTACGCTGGATCATTAGAAAGTTTTTTTTGCAAGAAGTGATGGATCGATATTACGATATACGATTGGTATTTATTGATCTAATTGCAAATTTACATAAAGAGAAAAGGCAAGATCTAATTGATAAAACTATTATAAATGCAAATAAAATTCTGCCTGATAATGAAAAAATAATAACACGAAAAGAAGTTGATAAATATTATGCTAATGACAAGTTTATTTGGCAATTATTTTTGGCTTTACGCCGAATGGATAGATGGATAACGACCAGTATTTTTAATAAGCAATACGAATTTATTTTACCTGGAAAGATTAAAAGATAGCTATAAGAAGTTTGTATTGAGTAATTAGTTTTTACATACAATAAATATCGAAAATTATGTGTGACACTTTTATAGCCTTATCAAAAGCAACTAAAGATGGCTCGATAATTTTTGCTAAAAATAGTGATAGGGAGGCAAATGAAGCACAAGTTATAGAATATCACTCTTCAAAAAAGTACATTACTAATTCAAAAGTAAAATGTACTTATATTGAGATTCCACAAGTAGCTAAAACATACGATATTATTATAAGTCGTCCTTTTTGGATGTGGGGTGCTGAAATGGGTGTAAATGAACATGGTGTTGTTATTGGAAATGAAGCTGTTTTTACTAAAATAAAGGTAGAAAAAGAGGGAGTTCTAACCGGTATGGATCTGTTGCGTTTAGCTTTAGAACGCGCTGACACAGCTTTAAAAGCAAAAAAAGTAATTATTGATCTTTTACAAAAATATGGTCAGGGGGGAAGTTGCGGTTATGAGGACAAAGGCATGTTTTACCATAATAGTTTTGTAATTGCTGATAAAAATGAAGCCTGGATTATAGAAACTGCAGGCGAATTTTGGGTAAGCAAAAAAGTAAAAGAATATTATGCCATCAGTAATGGTTTAACTATTGGTAATGATTATGATGAAATTCATCCTGAAGCTATTTCCTATGCAAAAAAAAGAAAATGGATCAGAGGTGAATTTAACTTTGCAATGGTTTTCTCGGATTTTTTATATACCACATTTTCAGCTTGTAAGACAAGAAAGGGTAGGGCGGATGAAATATTAAAGAATAACTCCAATAAAGTTGATGTAAGATCAGCTGTAGAACATTTAAGAGATCATAATTCTGATGATTTTAACCCTTCTAAACCTTTATTGGGAAATACTATTTGTGCTCATGCCGGAAATTCAATTACACGAAATGCTTCACAAACTACAGGTTCAATGATCGTACATTTGACAAAAGAAAATTTTACTATCTGGATTACAGCAACATCTGCACCGTGTATTTCAATGTTTAAACCAATTTGGTTTGAAGGTATAGTCATTCCTGATTTAGGAGATGCACTTGGAGCGATTTTTAATAAGAATTCTTTTTGGTGGAAACACGAATTATTGCATCGTGAGATTATAAAAGATTACCAGAATAGAATTGAGGTTATAAAAAATGAAAGAAATAAAGTTGAAAATGAGTTAATAGATTTGGTTTGTTCTGAGAATAAAAAAGGATTTGAAATTTCAAAAAATGCATTTGAAAAACACAACCAATTGACAGAAAAATGGATTGAAAAAGTTAGAGAATTAAAAAGTAGTAGAAATTCAAATATTATCTACAAAAATTATTGGAAGAAATTGAATAGAAAAGTTAATATTTCTCTATAAAAATTATTCTTTTTTTTCTCGCAATCCTTTGTCAATTAAGATTTCAATAATTTGATGTCGGATTGTAAATACCCTACCAAGCATAATTCCGGCACTGAGGGAGAAAGTAATTGCACTTATATGTTCTAAGTGTACAAACTCATGAACGATATCCCTTTTAAAAATATTTAATAGAATGAGTAGAAACAGAAGTATTCCGCCTATCATATCAAAATCTTTTACTATTTGATGACCTTTATTGTCCCAGGTTATATTTTGAATTCTGCTTAAAATAGCTCCTAGAATTATTCCGATAAGGAAAGCAAAAATTGGATATTTTAGAGGAATATCATCTTGAATAAAATGATTGATCGATAAAAAAATAAATAGGAAGAACATAAAAATAAAAAACCATAATTGGCGTTTTATTTTTTTATCAACGTTTCTTTTTTTTTGTTCAATCATTGTTTTAATAGTAGATATATTATTATTTTTTGGTAGTAACGATAGCGTAAACCATTGGGATCTTATTTTTAAGATGTTTTATTCTGAATTTATTTTCTGAAATTTCTACAGTTTTAGCAAAACAATTATAGGGTGAATAATCATATTCATTAAGAGAATTTATTTCAAGACCATTTGATATCAAACTATTTACAACTTCACCAATTCCATGATTCCAGGTAATACTTTTAGATTTCATATGAAAATCAACTTTTTTATTCCATAGCTCTTTGTTTACATTTTGATATTCTTTTTCAGGATTCATTTTGTCAAATGATTTATTGAAGAAACGGCAAGATATTCAAAAATACATAAATTAAACTCAGTATAAAAAATATATACAGAGTTTAGGTCTAATCTATTTTAATCAATGGTTTTAAATAGAGGAAATGTACAAATAAATTTAAGAAGATTAACCATTTAACATTGCCCACAATTTATCTTTCAACTCGGTTAGTCCGGTTTGGGCAACTGATGAAATAAATAAATAAGGTAAATCCTTTGGAAGTTCTTTTTCAATTTCTTCTTTCAGTTCATCATCTAACATATCAGATTTTGATATAGCCAATAAACGCTCTTTATCCAACAATTCAGGGTTGTGTTTTTTGAGTTCGTTGAGTAAAATGTCATATTCTTTTTTGATATCATCACTGTCAGCAGGAATTAAAAACAGTAATAGAGAATTTCTTTCTATATGACGCAAAAAATTGTGGCCTAAACCCTTACCTTCGGCAGCACCTTCAATAATTCCGGGGATATCAGCTACAACAAAACTTTGGTAATTACGATACTTGACAATTCCTAAATTAGGTTTTAAAGTTGTGAAAGCATAATCAGCAATTTTAGGTTTTGCAGCGGTGATAACAGATAAAAGTGTTGATTTTCCGGCATTAGGAAAACCAACCAAACCAACATCAGCCAACAACTTTAATTCTAACTGAAACCAAGCTTCTTTACCTTCAATACCGGGTTGTGAATAACGTGGAGTTTGATTAGTTGGCGATTTAAAATGCCAGTTTCCCCTTCCTCCTTTACCACCTTCGGCTAATATTATTTCTTCACCATTTTGTGTGATCTCAAATAACACTTTTTTTGTTTCGTGATCTTTTACAATAGTTCCAAGAGGCACATCTATATAAATATCTTCACCATCTTTTCCGGTACTTCTGTTTTTGCTGCCTGCAGCACCATGTTGCGCTTTGTAATGTTGCTTGAACTTAAGGTGAAAAAGGGTCCACAAGTTTTTGTTTCCCCGTAGAATAATATGTCCGCCACGGCCGCCATCTCCACCATCGGGTCCACCCTTAGTGATATATTTTTCACGGTGTAGATGAACTGACCCTTTGCCTCCGTTACCTGAAGCAACCCAAATATTCATATAGTCAACAAAATTACCTTCTGTCATGATCAATTAAAAAAGTTAAAATAATAAGGAAGTTGATAAGTTATTAAATTTTATAGTTTGTTATAATTTATCTATAATATTACACAATCTTCCTGAAATTTCATCAATAGAACCAACACCATTTATACCATAGTACTTGTTTTGTTCTTGAAAATAATCTTGTAGGATTGCAGTTTTTGTTTGGTATTCTTTAAAACGATTTCTTATTTTACTTTCATCTTGATCATCAGGTCTTCCGCTGGTCAGACCCCTGTTTAAAAGGCGTTCTATGAGAATTTCATCAGGTACTTCCAAAGCGATCATTCCATTGATAGATTCACCTTTTTCATTTAAAAAAATGTCTAGAGCTTTAGCTTGTGACTCGGTACGCGGAAAACCATCAAAAATAAACCCATTGGCATCTAGGTTTTTATTTACTTCGGCTTTTAGCATATCAATAGTTACTTCATCGGGTACTAAATCACCATTATCCATGTATGATTTAGCCAATATACCCAGTTTTGTTTTGTTTTTAATATTATAACGAAAAATATCACCTGTTGATATATGAATTAAATTATACTTGTGTTTTAGTATATCTGCCTGAGTTCCTTTTCCTGCTCCTGGAGGACCAAATAAAACTATATTTTTCATAGTATTTAAAATTTGATAGGTAAAGATAAGTGAAATAATAATAATTTCTAATGCTAAAATATTTTAATATCAACTATTTTTTAGTTGATAAACATCTGGAAGATTTCTTCCCAATCCATTATAATCCAACCCATAACCAACAATAAACTTATCTTCAATAGGTATTCCTATATAATTAATTGTAAGATCTTTTTTAAAAATATCGGGTTTAAAAAATAGCGTTGCAATTTTTAATTGTTTAAGATCTTCATTTTTAAAGATATTGTAGATCTCTTCTAAAGTATTTCCTGTATCAATAATATCTTCTAAAATAACAACGGTTTTTCCTTTTAGATCTTCATTGATCCCAACCAATTTCTTTACCTTTCCTGTACTATTGGTGCCTTGATAAGAAGTTAGTTTTACAAAAGATAAATGGCAATTATATGAATATTCTCTAACAAAATCAGCCACAAACATAAATGAACCATTTAAAACACCCATAAAAATTGGCACTTCATTTTTATCTAGATCATTTTCAATTTGCTTCGCAATATTTTTAACTGCTTTATCAATTATATCTTTTGAAATAAAAAGTTCAAAATATTTATCGTTTAGTTTTATTGTATTCATTTCTCTATGATTAATGCCAATAATTATAATAGTAAATGGTTGTGAATTATTTTTAACTTAAAATATATGTTTTCATCTCTTTAGCAAATGAGAAGTGTAAATTTACAGTAATTTATAAAACAAAACCTTTCAAGTTAAGAAAAACTTGAAAGGTTTATTTTTTTTATAATTGAATAATCTATTGTTTTAATTTTTCATCATCTGATTTTACACTGGTGATATACATGATTGGAGATGCAACAAATAATGAAGAATAGGTACCAACAATTACCCCTACGATCAAGGCAAACATAAATCCTTTTATTGAATCACCTCCAAAAAAGAATATTGCAAATAAAACGATTAGCGTAGTTAAAGAAGTGTTTACGGTTCTACCTAAAGTACTACTCAATGCACTGTTAACAACTCTATAAAAAGACCAGGTATTATGTTTTTTACTAAATTCTCTAATTCTATCAAAAATAACCACTGTATCATTTAATGAGTAACCAACTACAGTTAGAATGGCGGCTATAAATGACTGGCCAATTTCCATATCAAATGGTAATACTTTATAGAAAAGTGAAAAAATTGACAGCACTATTAATACATCATGGAATACAGCCACTACAGCTCCTAAACTATATTGCCATTTTCTAAATCGCATTAAGATATATAAGAACACAACGATCAATGAGCCTAAAATTGCCCAAACAGCAGCCTGTTGAATATCATCAGCAATCGTTGGACCAACTTTAATATTTTGCATAACACCAACATTTAATTTGTTATCAGCCCCTTTAAATTGATCGTATGTGATTGATTCCGGCAAGTAAGGTTTTAAACCATTATACAATAAATTTTGAATTTCATCATCAACCGTTAAAGCATTATCATCAATTTTATATTTGGTTGTTATTTTTAATTGGTTAGCATTACCAAAAGTTTTTACTTCGGGTAAACTTCCAAAAGCTGCCTTTAAATTATTGGCAATTTCCGGAGCATTTACTGCCTTATCAAATCTAACAGTATAAGTTCTACCTCCTGTAAAATCAACACCATAATTTAAACCATTGGTTAGAAGAGAAGCAATACCGATAATGATAATTGTTCCAGAAATAATGAATGCTAATTTTCTCTTTTTCAAGAAATCAAAATGGATATTTTTAAACCAGTTTTTGGTAATATTGGTATTAAAAGTTAATTTATGTCCTTTGTTTATATACCAGTCAATTAGCAAACGCGTAATGAAAATTGCTGAAAA
The DNA here is from genome assembly GCA_030626085.1 of Flavobacteriia bacterium. Lineage (GTDB taxonomy): Bacteria > Bacteroidota > Bacteroidia > Flavobacteriales > Flavobacteriaceae > Namhaeicola. The sequence continues at coordinate 4,422 of DAOUPQ010000019.1, read as the reverse complement.
TAATGAAGTTACAATACCTATCATTAACGTTGTGGCAAAACCTTTAATAGGTCCTGTACCAAATACATAAAGTATAATACCTGTTAATAAGGTAGTGATATTTGCATCTAGAATTGATGATAAAGCACCACTAAATCCGTCGTTTACAGATTCTTTTAATCCTTTACCTTTACGAAGTTCTTCTTTAATTCTTTCATATATCAGCACATTGGCATCAACCGACATTCCGATTGTTAGCACAATACCAGCAATACCTGGCAATGTTAGAACAGCACCAAATGCTGCTAACGTACCAAAGATAAATACAATATTAAAAATTAAAGCGATATCAGAAAAAATACCGGCTTTACCGTAATAGAATATCATCCAAGCAAATATCAATAATAAAGCAATGATAAATGAAATAGAACCACTGTCAATCGCTTCCTGACCTAATGAAGGTCCAACAACATCCGATTGAATAATTCGAGCGGCGGCAGGTAATTTACCGGATTTTAAAGCATTGGCTAGATCTTGCGCTTCTTCAATTGTAAACTGACCGGAAATGGATGTTCGACCATGTGTAATTGCGTCGTTTACCCGAGGTGCAGAATATACATAATCATCTAAAACAACGGCTACAAATTTTCCAACATTAGCCGTGGTCATTTTGGCCCATTGTTTGGATCCTTTGGTATTCATTGACATGCTTACTTCCGGATTTGCACCTAATTGGTCAAATACCTGAGAAGCATCGGAAATTACATCACCTTGAATAGGAGCAATATCATCACGATTAGATTTAATGGCGTAAAGATTTATTCTGTCAGTATCTGTAATTGGTTTTGCATCCCATAAGAATTTCGTGTATTTCATATTGGCAGGTAATAAATCCCTTACCTCTTTCATGGCAAGGTACTTATCAACAGTTGCAGTATCAGATACAGATGCTGAAGCAATCAATGAACTAATCTGATTTTGTGATTGTGGTATATTTGGTATTAATACTGAAAATAATGGATTTGCAGATTTTGTATCTAAAGAGTCCTTTACTTCACCTAATAAATCGTCAATTTCTTTTTCTTCGGAAATGGAATCTGTGGATGTATCTTCTTCATCAACTTTTAAAATTTGTGCTAAAGTTGCATTTGAATTGATGAAAAATTGAGCCATTTCTTGGTTTGAATAAACTTCCCAGAATTGTAACTCAGCTGTACTTTGTAATAATTTTCTTACTCGATCGATATCTTTTGCACCAGGTAATTCAATTAAAATTCTTCCTGATTCACCAGTTCCTGCGCGTTGAATATTGGGTTGTGTAACGCCAAAACGGTCAATACGACTACGTAAAACTTCAAAAGCGGTGTTGATAGAACCATTAATTTCTTCTTTTAATATTGGCTTAACCTCTTCATCACTCATTTTGAAGTTAATCTTATCTTTTAAAGATTTGTTACCAAAAATACTTGGATCACTTAATTTTTCAGTGCCTTTGCTTACTTGCTCAAAAGCTTCAAAAAATAATTGCAAATAATCCTTATCACTATCTTTTTCTGCTTTTGTTGCAAGGTTTAAAGCTTCGTTAAAAACGGTATTTTTTGATTTGTTTGATAACCCCACCAAGATATCTCTAACTGAAACTTCTAAAATTGCATTAATGCCTCCTTTTAGATCTAAGCCTAGATTAATTTCTTTTTCTTTTAATTCATTGTAAGTAAAATCAGTAAATCCTAAATTTAAAACCTTAGTATTTGCAACTGAATCTAAGAAATGTTTTTTAATTTTAGCCAGTTCATCAATATCGTTAGACGAAACTATAGACTCAGCATAAATTTCAGCATCTTTCTCTACATTTTTTGCAAACCAAGTAAACGATAGTTGGTATATACTAACTAAAGCAAACAAAATTGCAAATGTTCTAATAAGTCCTTTGTTTTGCATTCTATTTCAAATTTTTATAAATAATTATTTTCAATTAAACGCGGCAAATATACTGAATTAATTTAGCTTTGAAAGAAAATTGTTGTGAATATTTAGTATGGAAATCTATTATAAAAATTGATGTTTTTTTAGTAAATTCGCAATACATAAAATTCTACAAGATGAAATATTTAACTGATATTGAGATAGCTCAAAACACCAAATTACTTCATATAAAAAAAATTGCAAAAAAATTAAATATTAATGCTGATGACCTTGAGCGTTTTGGAAAATATAAAGCTAAACTACCATTATATCTAATTGATGAAGAAAAAGTAGCTAAAAATAACCTGATCTTAGTTACAGCTTTGACTCCAACTCCGGCAGGAGAAGGAAAAACTACCGTATCTATTGGGTTGACAGATGGTTTAAATAAAATTAATAAACATGCGACTGTTGTTTTGCGTGAACCTTCCTTAGGTCCTGTTTTTGGTATTAAAGGAGGTGCTGCAGGAGGTGGATATTCTCAAGTTGTTCCAATGGAAGATATTAATTTACATTTTACAGGAGATTTTAATGCGATAGAAAAAGCCAATAATTTACTTTCTGCTTTAATTGATAATAATTTGCAATGCGTACCTTGTTCGTTAGATCTTGATCCACGTACAATTTTGTGGAAAAGAGTTATTGATATGAATGATAGAGCTTTACGTCAAATAACAATTGGATTGGGAGGTACTGCCAATGGAATTCCTCGTGAAGATGGTTTTAATATTACTCCGGCTTCCGAAGTTATGGCAATTTTGTGTATGGCTTCAGGTTTTGAAGATTTGAAAAAACGTCTAGGAGATATATTTATTGGTTTTACCTTTGGTAAGAAGCCAATTTTTGCACGTAATCTAAATGCTGAAAATGCAATGGCAATTTTATTGAAGGATGCTATAATGCCAAATTTAGTTCAGACATTAGAAGAGAATCCAGCTATTATTCACGGAGGTCCGTTTGCTAATATTGCTCAGGGTACTAACAGTATTTTAGCTACAAAAATGGGATTGAGCTTATCGAATTATGTTGTAACAGAAGCTGGTTTTGGCGCAGATCTGGGAGCAGAGAAGTTCTTAAATATCAAATGTGTTGCTGCTGGTTTAAATCCGAAAGCAGTTGTTTTAGTAGCAACAATTAGAGCTTTAAGACATCATGGAGGTGCAACAAAAAAGGAATTGAACACGCCAAATATTTCGTATGTAGAAAAAGGATTTCCTAACATAGAAAAACATATTGAAAATATTAGAAAATTTAATATTGAACCGGTTGTAGCAATAAATACATTTACAAATGATTCTGAAGAGGAAATACAATTGGTAAAAGATAAATGTGCAGCTTTGGGAGTTAATGCAGTTTTATCAGAAGGATGGGAAAAAGGTGGTGAAGGCACTAAAGATCTAGCCAGAGCAGTAGTAGATATTGTTGAAAATAAAGCAACACAATTTAAACCACTTTATGATTGGAAATCACCAATTGTTGAAAAAATTGAAACTATAGCCCGAGAAATTTATGGAGCTGATGGTGTAGATTTTGATAAAAAAGCAAAACTTAATTTAAAAAGGATTGACAGATTAGGATATAATGATTTCCCAATTTGTATGGCAAAAACACAAAAATCATTTTCTGATAATGAATTTTTAAGAGGTAGGCCCAAAGGGTTTATTGTACAAGTGAGAGAAATTGAAATAGCTGCCGGAGCAGGTTTTGTTATACCAATTTTAGGAAAAATAATGCGCATGCCGGGATTACCAAGAGTACCTGCAAGCGAACATATGTTTATTGATAAAGATGGGAAGATCTCAGGATTGTCTTAATAAATGATTCAAAATAAAAAATCCGCCAATTGGCGGATTTTTTAGTACTTAAATACTTGATACTAATATCTCAATACTAGATTTATACATCCAGAAGTCCATTAGTTTTTTTAACAGCAGCAGCACTTGTTTGTAGTTTTGCTTTTTCGGCATCTGTTAATTCTAATTCAACTATTTTTTCAATTCCATTTTTACCAATAATACATGGTACACCAATAGAAATATCGTCTAAATCATATTCACCTTCTAATAAAGCAGAACAAGGGAACATTTTATTTTGATCACATGCGATAGATTGAACTATTGAAGAAACTGCAGCGCCAGGTGCATACCATGCACTAGTGCCTAATAATTTAGTTAAAGTAGCTCCACCAACTTTGGTAGCCTCAACAACTGCATCTATTTTTTCTTCTGATAAAAATTTACTAACAGGAATACTGTTTCTAACAGCAAGTCTGGACAAAGGTATCATACCAGTATCACTATGACCTCCAATTACTATTCCATTAACGTCAGAAGCCGGACATTCTAATGCTTCGGCCAAACGGTATTTAAATCTGGCACTATCTAAAGCTCCACCCATACCCAAAATACGATTTCTATCTAAACCGAGAGATTTATGAGTTAAATAAGCCATAGTATCCATTGGATTACTAACAACAAT
>DAOUPQ010000014.1 GCA_030626085.1 Flavobacteriia bacterium | reverse complement strand
TCACCTTACCAAACTGATCTCCATTTTTAATGCTACGGGTGTGTGTATTCAATTTTATAACTTAAATGTGTATTAAAGCCACAAACATATTGCACACATAATGGTGAAATCGGCGAAAGACGGGAAACGCCGGGAAACTACCGGAAAAGGTTGTGAAAGACGGGAAACTTTTAGGAGATTATTATTAAATAATATATTTTAAACAAATTGTTATAAAAAATATTGATATTGTTAAATATTTTTTACTTTTGGAACAAACGCTCCTGAAATAAACTTGCTCCCCAGCAAAAAACATTATGATAATAATTAAAGGATTGTCAAAAAAAGATTTGTTTAATAAATATTTTACTGCATTTTCTGAAAAACAATTTTATAATTTATTGAATGAAATAGTACCGGAAAAAAAAGGAAAAAAACTGCTTACTGCTGTAGAAGTGGGTATGGTGGTGAGTGAAGTAGGGATGTGGGAAATACCGGTTGATGATTTGGAAATGGTTTAGAGATCTTTGATTAAAAAAGTTAGTTCTTAAATAGACATTTGAATATGTTGATCAAATCTTTCAATTTTGTAGTAATATTTTAATTACTTATCGCTAATTTTCATTACCAAATCACTTTTAATAATATCATTTACATTAATTGTAGGTAATAAAAATTTATTAAACAGTGTATTTTCTGTTTTAGCATGTAATACACCTCTTGTTGTTCCAATAGTAAGCATTACCAAATGACCAACAAATCCTTTTGGAAATGTAATCTCTCCTTTTTTAGAATCTAAAAATTCACCCCATGAAGAATCATTAATATTAAAATGACAAGCTGCATCTAATTTTAAAAAAGGTTTATCCTTTTGTGTGAATTGTACAGATAGGATAACAACAATTAAATGCTTTTCGTCATTGATACCAAATTTGAGGTTTGTTCCTAATTGAATATCATCACCTTCTTTGTAAAATTCTTCAAGAATTGCAAATTGTTCTGTAGTAACTTTTTGCAATGAAAAACCTATTTGATCTTTTGACTTTTTCATTAGGAAACTAATTTTAAATGATTTTCAACGGCTTCAGTATAAATTTCTTGTGATATAGATTTCTTATAGCCTGACTTAGGTTCATTTACTTGAAAAACATTAGTACTATAGTAATCTTCAATTAAATCATAGGATTTATTAATTTTAAAGTTATTAAAATAAAATTCTTCAAATTTTCCATGTTCATACCTCTCCATCAAAATTTCAATTTCTGAAATAGTTTGTTCAAATTCGGCTAGTTCATTACTTGATTTTTCTTCAGCAAAAACTAGGGATATATTTAATACCTGTTCCAATTTAGATATAGTTTCTAAAGTTAAATTTTCGCTACCCTTTACAATTTTATTAATTTGTTGCGGAGAAACACTTAACATTTCTGCAAGCTCTTTTTGTGAACCGATACCAATTTTATCAGATTTATTCTTACGTAGTGTTTGTAAGATTTTAACAGCAATCTTTTGAGAATGTTTTAACCATTCTTTATTATCCTGACGCCAGTTGGCTTTTTCTAACCAATCGGATTTCTCTTTGGAAACTAAATTTTTAAATTTCTCTAAATTTTTTGTTTTACTCATACTTAGAAAATTATTTCATGAAAACTATCAGCATCATAAATACCCATTTCTTTAAGGTAATCTCTACATCTATTAATTTTAATTAACTCTTTATATGTATGTGGTCTATCCTGCATTAATTGTGTTAGTTTGATAGTTCCACCTGTAATTACATAATTATTCATATCAATTTTGATAGCATACAATCTTAGCCATCTATTACGAGCTTTTTGCTTAGAAAGATCTTGATCTGTATACTCAAAATTACTTAGATTTTTAAATAATTGATTTAATTGATTTGGTTTTGAATTAGCCAATTTTAATAATTTTTCTCTTAAAAAATTTGCTTCATCTATTACTTTCTCTATTGCTTCTTCAATTGAAATTTTGATATCACTTTTATTATCTTCAAAAAAATCAAATAAAAACTCTGTATCTGACCAGTCATCAAATACCCTTTCTAATTCGTCAATATCATTTTCAGGATATTTGAATGCATATAGGCAGGGTACAAATGTATCAATTATTTTCATAAAATCAACCTACAGGTTTATTTTTAACGTTTATTTATCTTTTTTATTGGTTTCATCCTTGAAATTCCCTACAGCAATGATAACATCATCTTCAATATTACTATTTCTACTTAAAATTATATCTAAATAATTTGAGCCTAATTTTCTTCTAATTTCTATGATATTTTTAATTAGTTCATCATATCTATTTTTGCCTTTACCTAATTTTAATCTTCGCAAGGTAAATTTTGAAAGTGTTTTATATTTTTTAATGTCTGTAAGCAGTGTACCTATAAACTCTACAATTCCCCTGTCTAAATCATCTCTCTTTTCTTTTAAAAGTGATTTTAAAGCAATATTGGCTTTGCTTTCTAAAGCAACTTCTGATGTGCCAGATCTATATTTTGGGTTGTAATTTTTTATTTCTTCGTATGATTTCCAAAAAGCTTTTGTTAATGATTGCCTTTCATCTTTCGGTGTGCACTTTACAAATTCAATAAATTCACCGAAAGTCTTTTCTGTAGGTCTGTTATCCGGTTTTTCATCTTCATAATTATGTATTACAGAAAATAAAGCCATTCCTTTTTTTCTTAGCATAACTACATTATTCTTTTCAAATAACTTGGCTGTTTTGGTTCTGTTTGGTAATTTATCAATTTTATCAATTATTTCAGGATATTCAGATAAAATCTCATTGTAATCATTTCTGATAACTGTATTGATACTCAATTCTTCATTTTCTTCGGGATTGCTATTCATTTTTGTAAATAAACCACTTGGAGTAGGGTTTTCATTTGCATCAAACATTTTTGCATCTTCCCCTAATGCACTATGTATCAAAAACATTTTTTGTTGAGCGATTTCTCTACTTTTTACTATATCTGCACCTTGATCTGTCGGGAAAAAATTATAAATAAATAATTCATCAAATACCTTTTTACTCATTCTGTTAATCCTACCAACTCGTTGTATTACTCTTGTAGGATTCCAAGGAATATCATAATTAATAATTAAACCTGCTCTGTTTAAATTAAAACCTTCAGAGAGTTTATCACTAGTTATTAAAACATCAAAATCATTTTTTGGTTCGTCTGCTATAGCATTAAAATTAGCTTCTAATGTGGACGCAAATTTCTTGGTGATATTCCCATCACAAAAGAGAACCCTGCTAAGTTCTTTTTTAAAATAAGGCTCCAAATGTCTTACTGTATCTGTATATTCAGTAAAAAGTATAATCTTTCTTTTGGGATTTGATTCTTTACTTAATACATCTTTAATCTGAGTCAAAACTTCTGATCTTTTTGGATCATTATTCACCAAGTTCAATTCCTTAATTTCAGTTTCAATTTTTTCAAAAAGCTTAATATCGTTTTTAATATCTTCAAAGAATTTATCTTTATAATAAAAATCTTCTACTTCATATATTTTTGTATGCTTTGGAGATGTTTTATTTAGTACATTCCTTTTAAATTCTTCTAATGCTTCCTCAATAGCATCTAAAGTAAAATCATCAGCGCCATCATCGTCATCATAAATTTGTTCAATTACTTTTCTGTCTAAAATATACTTACCTGAGTGTTCAATAAATGATAAAACCATTCTATTGGTTCTTAAAAAACGCTCGATACTTTTTTCAAATGCACCAAATGAACTTTCAAATCTTTTCACCAACAATCTTCTCATAAAGTCAAATAAGTTACGTTGTTGTTGGAACACTCTATTATCATCTATACTTAACTTTTCCTCTTCTTTTGGTGGGGTTTCATATTCAAAAGGCTTATAAATTGCACCTTTAAACAAACCATCTTCACTAAAATAATCTGTAATAATATTATTATAGAAATCGGATTGTTCTTCACTCAATTCATAAAATTGCTCCACAGGATCTCTAACTTCCGATAGGTTTTCAATTTCTTTTTTATATTCAAAATCGGTTTTTAGATCTAATCTGTTTCTTCTGATAACAACTGGTGTAATCACATTTTTAATGTCATTTGCCATCGCATTAACGTTGGCCTTAACAATATGAATATCAACAGGGAGCGGTAAACCAAACATTTTTGTATAATCTTTTTCTGCTTTTCTTCTATTATCTGCTTTTTTTGAGTTATGATTTTTAATAATATTTGAAAGTCTTTTGAAACGATAATTATAAGAGTTAAATCTACCTTCCAAGTCAGTTTCAATGGTAATGCCGGATTGTCCCGGAACAATAAATAATTTTAATAAGGAAAATATATCGGCAGGGGAGTTATTAAAAGGTGTTGCAGTAAGTAAAATAACTTGCTTCCCTCTACAAATATTTAATAAAGCTTCATAAGCAGCTGTATCTTGATTTCTAAATCTATGTGCCTCATCAATAATTACAACTTCATATTCTAAATTATTTTTTATGATACTTTCTGACAGAGCTTCAACATTACCAGAGCTTTCAATATCCCAATTGTAAAGTTTGAATTTATTCCAATATTCATACCAACCCGTATTTTCTTTTTTGTTACCTATTAATCCCGGGGGGCAGAGTATCAATCCTCTTTTGCCCAACTGATTGGCAATTAATGAAGCAATAACCGATTTACCTAAACCAACCACATCTGCAATGATAACTCCATTATAGGTTTCAATGACACTTAACGCCTGATTTACAGCATCTATTTGATAAGCATATTTTTCAAAACCATTATCTTCTAACAAGCGTACAACAGCATCACTAATTTTTATTACATCTTGTAAATCTATATAGGTTTTTAATATTAATGCATAAGCTTCAAAAGGTGTAATCAATGATGCCTGACTTTTGTTTTTTAAAAAATCAATTATGATTTTTGTACCATTTTCTGATTCAGTGATAGGTACTGCTGTATCCCATAGATCATCAAAATATTTCTCTGCACTTTCAAAACCATAATCCTTAATTTCTACATTAAATTCTTCCTGATTATGTAAACCTGCTTTTGTAAGATTACTACTTCCCGTGATAAACTCTCCTTTTACATTGAATAGATCCTGATACTGATTATCTAATTGGAAAAGATATAATTTAGCGTGGTTTGGGTTTAAAGTTTTACGAATAATTAATCTACCTTCTTCTAATAGCTGAATAAAAAAGGTAATTTGATTATAAAAAGCCTCATTATCCATCTCGGCATTATTAATAGCAAAACCCATAGATTTCATAAAGTGTGTAAAATGTTCTTCACTGCTTAGAGTATCATCTTTTAAACCTACTTCTACAATGTTTGATAAGTATTTATCTACTTGTAAGCCTACCAATATTTTTATGGTAACTTCATTGTTACTTTGAAGCTTTTTATAGATCTCTTTCCAACCTGAAAAATAGAAAAAGCCTACTAAAAACTTTAACTCTTGACTTGCAGAAATTAACTTTTCTAACCGCTTTTTTAAAGTTGCTGTATCTTGATTGTTTGTTATAAAATTTTTACTCATTAGTCTATACTATAATTTATGTATTCTTCTATCGTTAGATTTAAATTAGGGTCAATTAGTAATACTTCATTATAGCTTAATTCATAAAGTTTATATACTAATAAATCTATTTTATCTTGGTATTCTGTAGATTCACCACTTAAAGATAAATGGGCATATCTATCAATTTTATTAAATATTTGAATATTTATATTTGGTAATTTAAGGTTATTAACTTCATAACAATTTACATTACTGTTAGTGCTACTTCTTCTAAAAATCCAATTAGTAAATTTTGAATTAAATATACCAAGTAAAAAAGTAATTGAATAATTTATATTATCACCTCTTGAAATAATATAATTACAGGAATTTGCCAAAAAAATATCTTTTTCTATTAAAGTTGAAACAATCCTAATTTTATCGTTTGCTCCTGTAATACCCTGCATTGCAATTCTAATTTTCTTATGATGTCGTGATTTTTTACTTTTTATATAATCTTTTAAATATCTATTTTTATCAACATATTCTATTGCGCCTTGACTTGGTTTCTTTGTAATAAAGTATCTTTGAACTTGAGCACCTTTTACTACTAAAGGATTTTTATCATTATCATTTAAATAGTCTTTATGAAAGGTCATATTAAGTTCCCCTTCAAGACAATTGTAATAATCTGAATATTTAATTTTATTTTTAATAAAGTACTTTTCAAATATTTTTTTTTCATCAATATTTAAGTTATAAATAACAGCATAATCAGGATTAAATTCAATAATTGATTGGTTATTGTATTTAATGAACTTACCATTAGATTTCTTTTTATCATCCCAAAAGTTAACTTTAAAAGAATAACTATTAATTTCTTTATTTTTACTTAAAAGGATACAAACGCTCATTTTTACTTTTTCAAAAACTCTTTTTTTTGGATCATCTCTTTCAGGATATGAATCGATTGATATAATATTTTGTTTTTGCAGATAATATTTTCTGACTCCAGAAGAAGAATTATCTGCAAGAAAAGAATTTTGAAAGATTTGACAATTAATTCCGTTTACTTTTAATAAAGTAGGAACTCTACAAAGAAATAATTCATAAGCATTAATTTTTCCGCCTTTAGCTTTTTCATATATTTTATTTTTCATTATTGGAATAAGCTCTTTTTTACTTTTTCCTTGAAAAACACTGTAAGGTGGGTTCCCAATTACTATATCAAATGTTTTAACACCATACATCCATTGTGGGTCAAACCAGGATGAAGCTTCGTTGCTAAAAGGGTTCCAGCTCATTAGTTTATAACTACGGCTTTCGTGGTTAGCAAAAAGGTTGTTTTCATTTTTAAAGGCTCTTTTTTGTACTCTTAAAAACCGGTCTTTTATCTTTATTTTTTTCTTACCAGAGCTTTGTAAGTAGTCTGATCTTAATTGTTCCAATAATTGTAATTCTACATAATTATCAAATAACCCTTGTTGTCCACTTTCTTTAGGCAAACCAATTAAAGTATTAGCCGTAACAAATTTAAATTCAAGATTAGGTAAGGGTACTACACCTCGATTTTCAGCTGTATCATCAATAGTTTCATCAATTACCAATGATAAAAAGCTACGTAATTTAGATATTTCGGTAGCAATGGGTTGAATATCTACCCCATAAATAGAGTGTTGTATTACCCCTAATTTTCTGATATAGTCATTATCTGCCTCATCTAATTTGTTTCGCAACTGTTTTCGAACCAGTGCATTATCTATCTTTTTTAATTGCTGTTGTTTCCACCATTCGGCATTGGGATCTAATTTTTTAAGAGATAAGGTTATTTTATGTAAAGCTCCCATAGGAAAAGCACCGGAACCACAAGCAGGGTCAAGTATTTTGACCGTACTAAGCGCTTTAAGTAATAATTCTGTTTCATTATCATTAAACTCATTTTCTCCACCTTCTTTAAATAAAAGTTGCAATTGATCTTCATTATCAATATCTGTTTTGGTTTTAAGATATTGGATTAATGATTGTTCTACCATGTAATCTACAATTTCTCTTGGCGTATAAAAACTACCGGTAGCTTTACGAGCGCTTTTTTCAGTATCCGGATCAATTTCTGCCAAAAGGTTTTCAAAAATAGTACCTAACATCTCAGGGTCAATACTTACTTCGGCATCATTAATACTGTTTTCATCAATGGTAAAGTTGAATTGCTCCAATGTTTCAAAAAGATCATTAAACCATTGGTTAGGTATTTTTAAGTTATACATCATTTGATGAATCCCTTGGCTATTTACTGGAAAGAAATCATCTATGTGAACCTCAAATAAACCACCATTTAAAAAAGGAATAAATTCATGTCCGTCAGGAAGATCATAAGATGCTCTATTTTCTTGTTTTTTATTCAATACCAAAAAGAAAAGCTTTTCTAAAAAAGTATGGTAGTAATTTTGTTGTTGATTATTTTCTTCCTTAACAGTATTAGAAGATAACCAACTATCTGGAATTAAAGATAAACCAGTTTCAGATTTTTTATTTTTTAAGAACCAGCAAAAAATGGTACGACCAATTAATCTAACCCCAAATTCCTGATACACTTTTCTTTCACCCACATCAACAGAAGGAAGTTGTAATTGGTTGTCAAAATCTTGGGTACTTCTACCAACTTTTACTTTTCCACCAATAAGACCATAGAATGATTTTTGAATTTCCTGATAGAATTGTTTGTTTAGAGGTTCAACACTAAACGCCTCAATAATAGTATCTAAAGAATCAAAACTGCAATTACCAATTTGATGGATGAAAGTTTTGTTGGTTTGTGTTGGTGATACAAAATATGTGTAACGTTTATAATCGGTAATATCTCTTCTTGTGCCTAAGTAAATTGCTCTAATAAAACTAAATCTAAAGTTTCCTTCATCATCATAAAAAACAAATAAAGCAGAATCTTTGACTTCAATTTTAAGAATCTTTTTTGCTATTTCATATTGATTTTTCTTTCCTGAGCGATTGGTTAAAGGATCGGTTGTTTTGGAAAGTAATACAATTAAATCATCACTACCAACAATAGCTTCACCTACTTTTTCAATACTTTCATATTTTTCAAAAATATCGTCCGGGAAGAGATAATCAAAATCTTCATCTTCAGGTTTGAAAGTGTTTATATTTTGACGTAAAAAAGCGATTAAATTAGATTTGCTAAAGTCTTGAATTAGGGAGGATAATTTGCTCATTTTTGTAATATTATTACTGATAAATTTTAATGCAATGTTTTAGGATACTTTTTTTAGCAATTTACAAAAAAGTAGAGCAGTGAAAAACAAAAACCTTTAAAGAATGTTTAAAGGTTTTGTGAAATAAGTAGAATAGTAATTGATATTATGAAGGATGATACTCAATTATTCATTTAATATGGAGCCAGTAAAATCTTTCTCTTTATTTGAATTGCCCTTTTTAATATGTTTTGCTCCATTTTTTGTTTTTATTTTATCATTGGTCTTAATCAAATTATTAGTTATTGAAGTTGGGTCGTAATATAAACCCGTAAATTCGTCTTGTATCATACTTTTGTATTGTGTGTTTTTCCAAATGTAGCCAGCTTTTCATCTGATAAATCAGTGTACTTTAATACACTTTCAGCCACTTGATCAAATACAATATTTATATCTTTTTTATCAAGAGTATTACCCATATTTAAACTATTTTTTACCTGTAACCATCTTAATACAGCATTTCGATTAAAGTAATTTATTTGAAGAATAAAATTCCTTTGAAATGAATCTAAATCATGAGATTTTGTTTGTAAATTCATATCATCAAATGCTTTATGAACCTGAATCTTCATTAAAAATTTAGGGTTTGATGTTTGGTCATTTAGTAAAATATTTAAATATTCTCTAGTTGATTGGTTGACAATATTTATAAAATATGTCATTTTTTTATTTGTTGTATCCATAGTTAAGTTTTGCCGGTTGCAACCGGATTTTATTATAGTTATATTTAATTTTAGTAATGTTTATAAGGGATTTGTCTTTTAAACATCTAATTTTTGTTTACCGGTTGCAACCGGATTTTTACGTGTGTACCACAATTGTATTACAAGAATATTACAATTGTAATACACTTTTGTATACGTATATTTAATTGGGTGATCATTATTTTAATTTTGATTTTTAAAGTATTCAATCAATACAAGTCTTTTAGAAATTGTTTTTAAACCATCAAATTTTCCAGCTTCAATGTTTGCCAGTACATTTTTTAAATTTTTGTGTAATTCAATACTTTTTGTGGCATTAGTCATCTCTTCACTTTTAGCAATAGTTTGTGCTTTTTTTAGAATCTTTGATTTAAACTTTTTGGTGTGTTGTGGTAGTCTACCTTGATTATATAAATAATCGTAAATATGTGAAGTGATACCAGTGATTGTTCCAGTGTTTTTATATTCTAAATAAAAATTCATAATGGCTTCATCTAACATTCTTTCTTGATCTTGTTTTGATGGAATAGCTTTTTGATTTTCGTGTAGTTGCTTTTTTTGACGGTAAACTCTTAATTTTTCAATTTTATAAGCTTTATATTCTTTCATTACCTGTCCAAATACAACGGCATTGAGTTGCTGCATAGGTTTTAAAATAAATTCACCCTGTACAAAAAGGTTAAAGGCATGTTTGATCTCTTCAATGGTTAAATTAAAGTTTGATGCTTTAATAAATTCAATTAATTTAATTTGGTGATCTTTTTTACCACTATTAACTGCTAATAGATCAAGTAAATGAATAGTTAAATTTGCTAAAACTGTATTTATTTCAATTTCACTATAATCTCTTAATTGTTTTTTACTTTCTAAGATTGCCAGTAAAGGTTTTTTAACTTTTGTTACAGCTAAATTATTATTTTGTATGGTTTGTAAATTATTCATGTGAAATGGAATTTTTAACAAAAATTGAAAAATCTTGTGCTCCTGTTAGATTCTCTTTTTGTTCTGGTCTTGATTGTTTTTTGAATTGATCAATTTTATCAAACCAGCCTGCTGCTGCATTTTCCCATTCTGCCATAGGGTTTTGACCTACCATCCAACCATTACTTTTATAAAAATTTAGAAACTTTTCCGTTTCTTTTTTAGCTATTTTTTCTTTTTCAGCAGAATTTTTTTCTTTTTTTTCTTCATCCAGTTTTTTTAAAAAATAATCATGCAATTCAAAAGAAGTAGGAGGGAGAAAAATTTTATTCTTTCTCACTACTTTATCATTACCTTTATCCTTATCCTTTTCACTATCATTCTCCTTATCGGCTTTTTTGGGTTTTGAATTTACCAACTGGGATTTTTGGGTAGGTAAATAACCCACTGGGTTTATTAATTTTTTTGGACGACCACCTTTAGCACCATTATTTTTGTTTTTTTTACAAATGGCTTCATACTGTTTATTATCTCTAATAAATTGATTAACAAAAGGTTTTAGTGCCATTTTTAACCAAAATTCACTTGGCATTATGTTGCTATCTTGGTAATTCCTTATTGCTTTAAATAATTTTCCTGCCTTCTTATCTGATAAATCATCAAGGACATTTAAGCTATCCTTAAAAAGGAAAAACGATTTTTTTTCAATCATTTTAACAATTTTTATGTTGTAATTTGATATGTATATTTTTAATTTTAAAAGCTATCTGTAGGCTTGTTATTTTATAATTCTGCATAGCTTTAAAATGGAGTAGGATAGGTGTAATTTCTGTATTCCAGTCTTTACTAAACCAGAGGTCAATGGTTAACTTTGAAGATTCATCAAAATTTGGAATTACAAAGTCAATACCTTTGATTTTTGAAAGCTCATTCTTTATATAAATAGGAATGTGATTATTTAATAAATTTGTTGTGATCATCGAAAGCATATTTTATTTTACGAGAGTGTAAATATTTTCTTGTCTGCCGTAAATACCTAGTCTTGTTTTTCCAGTTTTTTTAACTTTACAATGTTTATATTCTAAAGTATTTAAAGCTCGTCTAATGGAAGTTAATGGGGGTTTTGCACCATTTTTTGGTAACATGAATTTGTGAACTAAAGAAGCTGTAAAAATCTTTAGGTTTTTTGCCACATCTAAAACTTCTTCATTCTGTTTTTTTGCAGATTCAATTAATATGTTTAGCTGTTCTTCTTGGAGATCTGTAGTATTATAGTAAGTTTGTGTTTTCATCTCTTAGTTTTCTTTTTTTCATTATCTAAGAGTCTTGTAATTGCACTTGTTTCTATTCGCCATTCTCCTTTCACTTTTCTATATTCATGATCAAGTAGGATACCCTGTTTATTCCACTTTTTAATTGTATTCGTTGAAGCCTTAAACCATTTGCAGGAGATTACTTCTGATACACTACATGTTTGTTTGTCTAAAGTTTTTTTACGTAATTGAGCTAAATCAAACTCATTTTTTTTTACAAATTCCTTTTTGTCAACTATTACCAATCCACTTTTATGCAAGTGGCTTATAAATTCCTGTACATCTATCGTTCCAGTCATTATTTATTTAATTTATTAAGTACTATTTCAAGGTCATTGATAAGTTCAGGCTTATATCCTTTAAACGCCCATAATTGATTAAAATACTCTTGATATGGATTGTTTTCATATTTTGGAAAATAGATCATTAATTGATTAAAAATAACGTGCCTGTCTTTGTAACCTAGTATAGAAAAACTATCAAATATTTTTAATGATTTTTGAACTAAAAGCATTCTTTTACGAGCTTTTTCAACATTTGAAATTCTTTTTTTTACCATTTGTTTGTGTAATAATTTAATATTAAGTAAGTTTACTAAAAATTAGTACTAAAATGTATTTTTGCTCGGCAAATGTACTACATAAAACAAGTTTAATACTACAAATAAAGACTATTATTATTAACAGTATGTTGACAACTATATATGTATCAGAATATGAATATACTAGATAAAAAAATGATGTTAGATTATATTCTAACAACTATTAAAGAAAAAAATATTACAGTTTATGCAATTGCTAAAGCAACAAACATCAAGCAAACAACAATACATAATATTGTTAACAAGCGAACCTTAAACCCTCATGCTAATAATGTGAAATTGATTTATGATTATTTAGATAAAAAGTTTGGTGGCACTGGTGAAAATTCTTTATATCAAAATAAGAAAGACCAAAAAGAAAATGCACCGGTATTTATTCAGCAAGGTGATTTGGAAAAAATGCTTGAATTAAAAATAGAAGAAGTTGTAAGAAATCTTACAGATGATAAATTTAAAGAAATAAATGAGAACTTATTATATCTTATTCGTAAGTCTCTTGATGATCAATTACAGGATAAAAGTGAAATCAAAAAATCTATTGAAAAATTGAAATAATTAGTGAATTGCTAATACTCTAACTTTTTTCACATATTTATTACTGTAGTTAATCATATCTATTAAAAATTGCAAAAAATCTTTATTGCAATTATGATTATTTTGGTTTAGTTTTTTAATTAAATAATCTCTGAATTGTTTGCGTATTTCTTTGTATTGAAGAATATCTCTTTCATAATCAATATTAATTCTAAAAAATAAAGTATAATAGAATATTGCATCATTAATTATTCTATTTTCATTATCTCTACATTGTAATTTTAATAGTTGTAAATTATCTAAAAAGACATCTTTACCATAGTATTGATTTATTTTATCAATTATTATATTTTGCAGAAGCATATGACTGAATTATTTTAGGGCACGAAAATACAAAAAATAAGCAGTGTTAGTAACAATAAATTAACATATTAAAAAAGAGTTATTAGAGTGACCTTCATTCAATAAATTATAAGTTATCAACGATGGTAAGTTGTGCTTCATCCCTTATGTTTTCTGGAAATTTGTCTTTATAGTAATTATCAACATCATCTCTTTCATGTCCCATCAATTCACGTAATAAATCTTCTTCAACACCTTTCCTTTTACCTATGTTGGCAAAAGTATGTCTTGCAACTTTAATACCTAAATTACCTCCTAATGGTTTGACTTCAATATTCAATAATTCTTGAATAATTATTAAATATCTGCTAAATCTTCTTCTAAGAGTTATGTACCCTTGATGATCTTTTCTATATGGAAATAAATAATTAGCTTCATCGTATTTACTCAATATAGCCTTTACCTTGGGGATAATTGCCAAATCAAACTCATAACCATTAACAACCTTTGAGCGCTGGAAAAATATACGGTCTTTATTAATGTCTGAATGTTTTAGATAGTAAATATCTTTAAGATCTTGTCCGCCTAAGTAGAACTGCAATAAAAAGATGTCTCTTACAAAATCTGCTAAGCCTGTTAGTTTAGCATCTTCAATTACAGCAATATCTTCATGTAACAAATATTTTTTTCTTGCTCTGTGACTTCTTACTTTAAGTCCTGCAAAAACGCCCTCAAATGGTTTGGTATCTTCTACATACTTTAATTTAACCGCTTGATTGTATATTGCCCTAAGTGTTCTTAAGTAATTATGAATTGTTGCTGGTCTTAATCCCTGTATTTTTTTCCGCCGTACAAATCCTTTAAGTGTATTGTAATCAATATCGCTCAGATCAATTTTATTTATATACTTTTGGAACTGAATTTTAGCCGTATTATAAACTGTTGCATTGCTTTTATGCCCATCTTCATTCATTTCCTCAATTAAATGATCAGCAAATGCAAAAAAATCATTTCTTTGTTTTTGAGCTTTATTATTTAAAACAAATTTTAACTCTTCTTCAATTGATTTAAAATCTGTTATGTTATCTCTTTCTAACTCTATAATTTTACCCTTTAACTTTAATACGTCTTCTGTTGTGTCATAATAACTAGGGTGTAATTTTGTAGGTAGCATATTTTCATCATTCCAATGTTCAGGAAAACTAAATAATTGAAAAAATAAACGTTTTGACCTATTTTTATCCCTTAAATTAACAACAATAGGAAAACCTTTTATGTTTGGTTTTTTACTTTTTAATAAAGTCAAAGTTATTTTCATAGCAAATAGATATTAAATTCATCCAAATATAAAGAAAAACTACCGATTTACTACCGATTTTGACGTAAAATGATTGATTTTGACATGTCAAACGAGTTTTTTATTCTCAGAAAAATAGGTCTGAAAACGAAGAAACCCCGCATTACTGCGGGGTTTCGATGATGTGATCGCGACAGGATTCGAACCTGTGACCGTCTGCTTAGAAGGCAGATGCTCTATCCAGCTGAGCTACGCGACCTTAACTCAATATTGTCGGGGTGGCAGGATTTATTTAATGACTACAACCCAATATATATCAACAGCTTACAAAAATATTATTTAAATGACTCACCGTATTGTACACTATCTATAGTATAAAAGAACTTTAAAGGCAAATACTATTTCGTCTTTGCGGGTGCAAATATAAAATTGTAATTACTATTAAACAAGATAAATTGTAATGAATTTCATCAAATAAACCTATAAGATTTTTGATTGCAAGTTTTTATTCAACGACTTTTATGTATTTAGTTTTAAAAATATCTGGAATAAAATTATCTCTTAAAATTAAAGTACTTTGTGTTAAATTTTCAATAGTTAATGGATATTCAGATGCACAAGGGGAAAAAGTAATTTGATTATCACTAATCAAGTAAGAGCCATTATTACAAGTCTCATCAGTATTTGGATCTGAGTATGTTCCGTTTTGTTTTAACCATAAATCATATGCCTCTCCAGAATCGTATAATGCCCAAGTAGCAGGTTCCCCTCCATCTGTTGAAAAAATTTCAACGATTTTCCATTTTCCAATTAATTCAGGAGGAGTATTATTTGGTTCTTCACTACTTTTAGTACAGCCAATAAATATGATTATTAATATTAAAAGTATTTTTTTCATTTTTCTTTGTTGCACACAGTTTATTCAATTACTTTTTGGTATTTATTTAATTCATATTCAATATAAGTTACATCTGTAATTAATAACACATTTGTAAGTGAATCTATTGGAATCACACTTTCACCAAAACATGGAAAATTGAAATTAATAATACTGTCTAAAGAAACTGAATAAGTGCCCGTTTGGCAATCAATAGGTTTTTCAGGTGTCACAACTTCCCCATTTTCTTTAAACCAAATGTCATAAGCTAATCCTGTATCTATTTCTATCCATATATTCTCAGGTGTTCCTGAGTGAACAAATTTCTGAGTTAACTTCCATTTCCCAATAAGTTTTTGGGGAATGTTATTTTGAGGATCATTCTCAGAACAACTAAAAGTTATTAGTAGAGGTAGAACTACTATTAAAAGTATTTTTTTCATTTTTCTTTATTTTTTATTCAACTAAAACTTTTTTAGTTATTAATTTATCTTTAATTTGAATATTAAAAATGTAAATACCGTGTTTTAAACCATTTGTATTAAAATTATTTGATTTATAACCCCTGACTTGTTGTCCATAAATGTCAAATAATACTGCTTCTGTTATATCTTCATCCTTTACTTTTTCTTTTTTATTGTCATTTTTGATCGTACTGGTATTACTATTGGTTACTAAATTGTCACAAGGATCAATAATTAAATAAGCAATAAATTCATTTTCCTGCGTTTTTGTAATAGTATAATAATCATCGCAAAATGGTGCAGGCGGTGTAATATCTTTATAAAGATAAGTAATACCACAATCATTTTCAACTTTAATTCTAGCATTAATAATCCAATTACTACTATTTCCATGAGCAATATTATTAAATTGATTAATTGCAGTTCCCATAGTAGCAATACCAGTTGTTGATAGTGTTTCCCATTCAATATAAGTAATATTTTGTTTATGAATATCAGAGTTTAGTCCAATTAATTCTAATTCAATAAAATTTATAATTGGATTTAATTCTAAATCAACTTTTGGTTTACCAATCCAAATGTCTTTTTGATAGACATCTCCATTGATTATAGTTTTTACAAAAGCCTCATCGTTTATAGAAGTGTTAATGGGTTTTACAGTAATACTATTGTTGGTTGTACTTATGGTTTGAAGATTAGAAGAAGTAGTGAAAGAAGCGGGGTCGCAGGACAACATAGTATATGTTGTAGTGTTTGAACTACATATGGTTGATTTACCTAAGATTGACTTATCAGAGCAAACACAATTAATTACAGGTTGTAATATAGGAGCATTTGAAATAGCATCTCTCATTCGTATACCTTGCTGATTTGTAAAATGCCGTAAACATGTGGGACTGGTGTATGACATTATATTTTCTGTATCGGGATTATACCCATCGTTGAGAATATAGTTACAATTTGAATCTACTTTATGTGTGCCATCACCATACCTTAATCCTGGATCTGCAGGTGTATCTTCAATATAATCTCCACAAATACTACTATTCGACCCATCTATTAGTTCCTCACATATATTTGGATCAGAAGAATATGGTTCGGCTATAGGATGTCCATGGTGTGTATGCCATAAATTTAAACAATGCCCTATTTCATGTGATGAAACGTCAGTTGTAGCAGCAGCAGTAGTTATAATTAAGTTCTTACCAGGAATACTTTCTGAAAAACCATTAAAATAAGCACTGTCAACTATGTAAAAGTTAATGGCGTTTGGGTTATTGTTTATACCAAAAAGAATACTTATTTCGGAGGCTTGAATATCATTTAATGCAGTGTTATTTATAAAATCTTGACCAAGTTTATTAAACTTAATATTATGAGGATTAAAATGACCATTTAAATTATCAA
Source organism: Flavobacteriia bacterium (assembly GCA_030626085.1). Taxonomy (GTDB): domain Bacteria; phylum Bacteroidota; class Bacteroidia; order Flavobacteriales; family Flavobacteriaceae; genus Namhaeicola. The sequence goes on along the minus strand of DAOUPQ010000014.1, from coordinate 852 downwards.
CAATTCCGTTAGTTTCATAATCTCTTATTCCTCCTGAACCATCATTGTTTCTAACAATATGAAAAAAAATATTTAGACAAATCATTTCTTCATTTGCAGAATTTCCATTTATCATTCTTGATAGCGAAGAAAAGTTCTGGTTAGGATTGTCAGTAGGGGTAGCACAATAATCTTGTGCAAAAGAATAATTTAAGAATAGAATTAATGTGACAAATAATGTGATTTTTGTTTTCATAGTTTTAATTAAAATAAAGTGTGTTGTTAAAATCTGTTGTTTTCCCTAATAAAATTAGGCTTGTTACTTTATTATATTATTCATTTGTTCAATAAATCATAATACAATATTTCTTGACTTAAAAGAACAACTTTTTTTTGAGAAGGGTGAAGTGTTTTTCCTTATAAAAAGTAAGGTGTTTCCTTTTAATTTTCCTTTATTTTATAATAAACCTAGAGTAAAACCATTCCTCTTTTCTTATTTAACAATTTTTTAGTTTCTATTTTAGAAAATATTTTGCTTTAGCTTTGGTTTAAATCAGTTATCTATTGTATCAATTTCCTTTTAACAAGAAAATTAATATTGTAAGATTATTGAAAACCAAAAGCTCATATATTTTTTATACTCGAATTAATGAAACCAATTATTCATAATGGGTTTGGAAATATTTAAGTGAAAATTTTGATGATTTGATGACAGAGGACTGATTTTGTAGCTGTGGCAAGGGCTGAGGCTGTCATCATTCTGTCATCACTTTGTCATCAAAAATAAAAGTGATGACAAAACTAAGAATAAAAAAATGCTGTTTGATGAAACGATGACATTTTGATGACAAGACAAATCCATATAGTATAAGG
>DAOUPQ010000107.1 GCA_030626085.1 Flavobacteriia bacterium | reverse complement strand
TCAAATCCACCTGTATTAACACTTACAGCATGAACTTCAAATTTTTTATCCTGAGATAAATATTTTGCGCAATATGAGGTGTCTAAACCTCCGCTATATGCTAAAACTAATTTTTTCATAATTATTGATTTTTCTTCCATAATAACAATGGAAGCAATGTATTTTTATTTTTTTTATTCCTTTTGTTTAGAAATAGGCTTTGTTTAATTCTTTTTAATCTACTTAAAGTTTTTTTATCATACGGATGATCTTTGATCTCATCTTTATGTTTTGGATCATAAAGCATCCCCGTGCAAAGACACATTTTTTGATCAGTACGTTTTAAAACATCATAATTCTTACATGTTTGACAGCCTTTCCAAAAATCAGGATCATTTGTAAGTTCAGAAAAAGTAACAGGTTTGTAGCCTAAACTATAATTTATTTTCATTACGGCCAATCCTGTAGTAATACCAAAAACTTTTGCTTTTGGATATTTTTTTTTAGAATAATCAAAAACTTTTGCTTTTATCTTTTTTGCCAAGCCTTGTTTTCGATAATCAAAATGAACAATTAAACCGGAGTGTACTACATAACTTTTATTACTAAAGGTCTCGATATAACAAAACCCTGCAAATTCTTCCCCATCAAGGGCAATTACAGCATTTCCATTTTTAATTTTAGTTAAGATATAATCCGGAGTTCTTTTTGCAATACCGGTACCCCTGTCTTGGGCAGATATACCAATAGTTTCTGAAATAATATCAGCGTATTTTAAGTGTTTATTTGTTGCTATAACAATTTCCATTGTATAGTATTAGGCTAATTACTGATTTGTAAATGTTTTGAAATATATTATTGAATACTGAGACGGACACACCTGATCTCAAAAAATAATAAATACCCTTACGGGCGACGGAAGTTGCGGCGAGGAAAAACAAAAACAGTATTAGAATCAAAAATTGATTTCAAAATAATTCTAAGTATATCTGTTTGTGTTTGCATAGTAAAAATAATGATAGTAAAATATACAATTTTCTATCGTCTCATTTATATTTGAATACAAATCTATAATAAAAAATTAAACAGCAAAGAAAAATATCATTATTTTATAATTATTCTAGCAATTATTTAACAATTGCATATTAAAGAAGGTGTTTTTTAAAGTTTTCCTTTACAAAACTTATAATATTTTTAATTTCTACTATATCTTCATCTAAGATGGTAGCAATTTCTTGAAAATTCAACTTTCCTAATACATACAAGTCCATTACATTAGATGTTTGAAGTGGTAAAACTCTATACATTTTACGCAAAGTATCTTGTTTAACTCGATTTTTATAAAATATATTCTCTTTAAGTTCTAAAAAATTAGTCACATTTTGTTGAATATCATCTGATTGTAGAAGATGAGATTCTTCTTTATCTTGATGATATGAAATATCATCTAATTCTTCATTCATTATATAATCAAAGTCGGCATCAATTGTAAATTTTTCTTCTAAGAGTTTTAACTCTTCCTCTAATAATATTATGGTACTTATAGAATCTTTGTGCCATTTTTCACTCTCAAACAGCTCAAATATTCTTTTATTTGCTAGAGTAAACATCATTAATTGTAATTGATATGGGTCAATATCATTATTTACATTGTTTTCGTAAATTTTTAAAATAACTTCATCAATTATACCATTAGGTTTATACATGTTTCTTGGAAGGATTCCCATATTTTCTCCAACCTTTAACCTTTGCTTTACATAAGGATGTAATAATTCTATATTTGAAAGAATCTTTTTTTCAAGGCTTTTAGGCTTTTTCCCTTTTTTATTTGATGTAATATTTCTCATAACTTATAGCTTAAAAAATCTACCTAAATATACGAAATTAATTATATAATATTATGACAAATAATAATAAATAAAATTAAATACTCATTTTCAAAAATATCAATTGTACTGCTTATTTTTCAAGTATTTAATTGTATAAGTTTGTTTTACTGTATATTACAATGTAAGTTATTATTATTTTTTAACATTCTAATAAAATAAATTTCACTTTTAATAGATTTGGTGGTAAATACATATTAAAATGAATCATCAAGAATATAATTTCATCCTACACAAAACAAAGTTTTACGGTCAATATTTTAAGCCAAAAATTGTAAACGCAGTAGTAGTTTTAGTTCATGGTATGGGCGAACATTCTAGTCGATATAAAAAAAATGTAATTCCTCAACTAAACAAAGCTTCAATTGCTGTTATAACTTTTGACCATTTTGGTCATGGTAAAACAGAAGGTAAACGCGGTCATAATCCCGGATTTGAAGCAGTGTTAGATAGCGTTGAAGAAGTGTTAAAAAAATCTAACGAGATTTTTGGTAATAAACCTACCTCTTTATACGGTCATAGTATGGGTGGAAATGTTGTTATCAATTATGTATTACGTAGAAAAAATACTTTAACAGGTGTCATTTCAACCAGCCCTTTTTTAAAACTAGCTTTTGAACCTCCAAAATGGAAAATGAGTATCGCTAAGATATTATTAAATATCTACCCTGCTCTTATAATGGATAGCGGTTTAGATGTCAATGCTGTTTCGCGGGATAATAAAGCCGTTCAAGCTTACAGTGATGACCCATTGAACCATGATAAAGTAAGTCCTAATTTCTCAATATTGTTTATTGAAAGTGGTGAATGGGCAATCAATAATGCCAATAGATTAAATCTTCCAATGTTATTAATGCATGGTACAGATGATCGATTGACCAGTTATAAAGCTTCTGAAGAATTTGCAGAAAATGCTGGTAAAATTGTTGACTTAAAATTATTTGAAGGTGCTTACCATGAATTACACAATGATATTATTAAAAACGATGCAATTGAAGAGATCATTAATTGGATTAATAATCACTTAGTTTAAAACCTCTAATTACAAGCTCAATACATCAGAAATAAACTCGCTAGAATAAAAATAACAACACCAAAATATTTATATGAATTCACGATGTCACCAATAATCTTGTAGGATTATAACAAATATATCCCCTAATAAGCATAAAAAAACCTCTCTAATAAAATAAATATGGTAGTTTAGCAGTTTATAACACGGTTGACAATAACAAAAACAGAAATTATTAAATAAATGTATAAAATTCTAACTCTATTACTATTTTTTATACCTTTTATCGGTTTTTCTCAAAAAAATAATAAAACTATTGATTCCATTTTGAGAAATGCAGACAAAATTATAAATGATAACATATCATATTCTAATATAGACACATTACATACAGATTCATTAGAGGTATTGGGGAAAAAGATTGCAATTATAGATTATTCAGCTGCTTCAGAAATTGATAAAAAATGGATGTCTTCATGGGAAAATTCATCTATACAAGACACTACTAGTCTGATTGTTGAGATCGATAGCTTAAAAAATATAGTAATTGAAGACCTCCCTACTGATACTTTAAAACAAAGATTGGCTTTTTTAAACAGCCAAACTCCTTTTCATGTTGAGTACAATCCTTCACTTGAAAGAATTATCAAGCATTATCTAAAGAATAGAAAAAAAACTCTGGCAGATCTTATGGGAAGAGCTGCTTATTATTTCCCGATGTTTGAAGAACATTTAGACAAATACAACATTCCTCTTGAAATTAAGTATTTAGCCATTATCGAATCAGCATTAAAACCAACTGCAACTTCAAGAGCGGGTGCAAAGGGTTTGTGGCAATTTATGTATACTACGGGAATAAATTACGATTTAAAAGTAAGTTCTTATGTTGATGACCGTTACGATCCAATTAAATCAACCGAAGCTGCTTGTAAATATTTAAGTAAGTTATATAATATTTTTAATGACTGGGATCTGGCATTAGCCGCCTATAATTCAGGACCCGGAAATGTTTCAAAAGCGATAAGACGCTCTGGCGGAAAAACAAATTATTGGAATATTCGTCATTATCTACCAAGAGAAACTGCCGGTTATTTACCCGCTTTTTATGCTACGCTTTATATTTTTGAATATGCTGATGAACATCAAATTTATCCAAAAAATGTACTGTCAAACTTTTTTGAAACCGATACAATTTTAGTAAAACAACAAATTTCGTTTGAACAAATTAATCGCCTTTTAAAAACTGATAAAAAATTGATCAATTTCTTAAACCCACAATATAAATTAAAGATAATTCCATACGTAAAAGATAGAAATTATACTTTGAGGCTACCCACTTTTATGGCAGGTACTTTTGTATCAAATGAAGAAATGATCTATGCTTATGCAAAAGCAGATGACGCAAAACGCGAAAAACCATTACCAAAATATTTTGAAGCTAGCAACAGGATAAGATACCGTGTAAGAAATGGAGATTATTTAGGTAAAATTGCCAGAAGATATGGGGTTTCCGTGAGTAGTATTAAAAGATGGAATGGTTTAAAAAACAACAATCTTAGAGTTGGACAAAGACTGACGATTTATCCAAGAAAACCCATGGCAAGTAGTAGTAAATCAACAAAAATCAACAAACAAGCCATCTCAAAAGAAAAATACACAACCTATGTTGTAAAAAGTGGTGACTCATTATGGTTAATTTCTCAAAAATTTCCTAGTGTTTCGGTCAACCAAATTAAAAATTGGAACAATATTTGGAGTAGTAATAATATTAAACCCGGTACCAAGTTAAGAATATATTAATCAACTATTTTTAACTGTGTATTTAAACAATTTAAAAATGGTAAAAAAAATACTTCTCTCGTTTATTGTATTCCTTGTAATTACATCTTGTAACAAAAATGAAGCTGTTACATTAGTAGATTCGACAGGTAGAATTAACCATCTCTTAGTAGTAATGACTGACGAAAGCTGGCAAGGTGAAGTTGGAGATTCTTTACGATCTATTTTAGCAGAACCGCTTGTTGGTTTGCCTCAGGATGAAGCTCAATTTTATGTTAACCAGGTAACACCTAATAATTTTACAAAATTATTTAAAAATAATCGAAACATTCTTTTTGTAGGAATAGGCGATAAAGAAGATTTTTATATCAATCATAATGTTTATGCAGCACCACAAACTACAATTACAGTTCTGGGGAAAGAAAAAACCGATCTAATACAAAATATTAAGCTACACAAAAAAGAAATCATTGAAGTTTATAAAAAAAGGGATTTAGCATTATATCAAAAAAAAGTTACCAATAAACACTGGAAAATTAGTAATATCGAAACTTTTAAAAGATTAGGTTTTAATTTAAGAATACCTAAAACTTATAATAAAATTGAAGACACCGGAGATTTTTTATGGTATAAGTATCCTTTTACAAAGGGTCAGTTAAATATCCTTGCCTATACAGTTCCTGCTTTTTCTAAAGCCGATCTAAATGTTGGAAATCTTATTAAGATTCGTGATTCTATTGGTAAAATCCATATTCCGGGACAATTTGAAAATACTTTTTTAATAACTGAACCGCTTTACAAACCCATTACTAAAAGTATTGATCTAAACTCCAAAGAAGCTTTAGAAACCAGAGGTTTATGGATATTAAAAAATGATTTTATGGGAGGCCCTTTTCTAAACTATTCAATCTATGACAAAACAAATAACCGATTGATCATTGTCGAAGGATTTAGTTATTCACCATCAACCAAAAAACGAGATTTTGTTTTTGAATTAGAAGCCATTCTCAAAACATTAACCATTGATTAGGATAACTAATTAAATACTTTTCTTATTTTTTAAATAATAATTATACTACATAACATATTAATATACCTATAGTTATAATTATTTTATATTTTTTTGTAATGATAGTTACTTTACCGTGTCTATATATTCAAAATAAAATATATGATATTTAAAAGTAAGATTTTCAAGGCAATATTATTACTACTTGGTATAGGAATCACAATTGGCATCATCACAGGAATCTATATGTTCAATATGCCCCATCGTAATATTAAAACTACAAATACAGACTATCAATTAAAAGCATCTGAAATTGTAAATGAATATTTACAAAACCCAACAAGTGCCAATGAAAAATATCTGGATGAAGAAGGTGAATCTAAAATATTAGAGATAACCGGTAAGATAACTTCTATAAGCACTGATTTCAACAATCAAATTGTTATCCTATTAAAGGATAATGACAATAAAGCAGGTGTTACCTGTACATTTTCTGATGAATCAAAAACAATTGCAGAAAAACTTAAACAAGATCAAATTGTAATTGTTAAAGGCGTTATCCGATTGGGTGCTTCTTACGATGAAGATCTTGAAATGTATGAAAATGTAATCTTAGAAAAATGCAGTTTAATCAATATAATTCAATCATAATTAAAAATCAAAAACAATGAAAAACAAAATTTTATCTTTCGCATTACTTTTAGCTGTTTCATTTTCAGCCTTTGCTCAAAATGAAAACAAGTTAGTAACAAAAAAATCACATTTTAAATTTTATTCTCATACTTCGATAGAGGATATTGAGGCAAATAATTATAAATCTGTTGGAACAATTAACACTCAAAGTGGAGAAATTGTCTTTTCAGTTCCAATGCAAAGTTTTGAGTTTG
>DAOUPQ010000143.1 GCA_030626085.1 Flavobacteriia bacterium | reverse complement strand
CTGAAATGGCAAATGAAGCGCCCATTAAAATTTGAGTAGTAAAAATCCACCAACGTTTTGTTTTTAACTCAACTACTATCGGACTCCAAAAAGGCTTTATTACCCAAGGAATATTCAAATAACTTGTATAAAGTGCAATTTGTGTATTGGATAAGCCTAAGTTAGCATACATGGCAACTGCAACACTCATTACAACAATATATGGAATTCCCATTGTAAAGTACAATGAAGGTATCCATGTCCATACCGAACGTGTTTTCGGAGATTCTACTTCTACATCTTCTGGCTCGTTGATCTGTTCTGGTATTATTTCTTCTTCCATTGTTTATTTCTTGTTGTTGTCATTAATTCGTGCTAAAATAACGGATATTTTTTTATTAATCTGTAAAATTCAAATTTTAAGTTTTATGTAGATTTGAGGAGTAGAAACCCAATGATATGATCTTTTACTACAAGCATTTTGTAACTATTTATTCGGAACTTAATTATTTCCGACTAAAATTCTGTAAATAATTTCATAAATTTGCAGTCCTTAAAAATATAAAACAATGTCAAAATTTGAGTTAAAACTACCTAAAATGGGTGAAAGTGTTGCCGAAGCCACAATTACTTCGTGGTTAAAGGAGGTTGGAGATACAGTTGAAATAGATGAGACAATTGTTGAGATTGCAACTGATAAAGTTGATAGTGAAGTACCATGCGAAGTAGAAGGTGTTTTAGTTGAAAAGTTATTTTATGTGGATGATGTTGTCGCTGTTGGCCAAACAATTGCAATTATAGAAGTAGAAGGCGAGTCTTCGGAAATGAAGGAATCTGATAAAGTTGAAGATGAATTGGATGAAGAAATTATTGCTGAAATACCTACTGTTGAAAAAATAAAAGCTGAAGCTAAACAGGTAGAGAAAACGGTTGCTTTGATCTCTTCTAAATCAGATAGATTTTATTCGCCTTTGGTAAAGAATATAGCAAAGAAAGAGGGTATCTCTATGGATGAATTAGAGGCCATAATTGGTACCGGAAAGGATCAAAGGGTTACAAAAAATGATATTTTATCCTTTATTGATAATAGAGGTAATCAACTAAAAAAAGCACTGATCGAACAACCAAATATTGAAAAATCAGTTGTGCAGAAATCCCAAAGTACGGGTGTTGGAGATGAAATAATAAAAATGACACGTATGGGTAAACTTATCGCAAAACATATGGTTGAATCAATTCAAACTTCGGCACATGTGCAAAGTTTTGTAGAAGTTGATGTGACCAATATTGTAAAATGGCGTGATAGGGTAAAAGATGAATTCTTTAAAAGAGAAGGTGAAAAGATTACTTTTACACCAATATTTATGGAGGCAATTGCCAAAGCGATTAGAGATTTTCCGATGATTAATATTTCTGTAGATGGCGATAAGGTCATTAAAAGAAAAGACATTAATTTAGGAATGGCAGCAGCTTTAGCAGATGGAAATTTAATTGTTCCAGTGATTAAAAGAGCAGATCAATTGAGTTTGGTTGGTATGACCAAAGCTGTAAATGATCTTGCAAAAAAAGCAAGAACAGGTAAATTGAGTCCTGATGATATTCAAGGTGGTACTTTTACAGTTACTAACGTGGGAACTTTTGGAAGTATTACGGGAACTCCAATTATTAATCAACCTCAAGTAGGTATTATTGCTTTGGGTTCAATTAGAAAAATGCCTGCTGTTATTGAGACTCCAGATGGAGATTTTATTGGAATACGTCAAAAAATGATTATATCACACTCTTATGATCATAGGGTAGTAAATGGTGCATTGGGTAGCCTTTTTGTTAAAAAAGTAGCTGATTATCTTGAAGCATGGGATACAAATAAAGATTTTTAAAAATTATTTCTAAAAAAATTAAATGAATTTAAAATTAGAACGACCTTTAGTTTTCTTTGATCTGGAAACAACGGGAGTACAAATTGCCACAGATAGGATTGTTGAGATATCAATCTTAAAAGTTTTTCCAAACGGAAATAAAGAAAGTAAAACCTGGAGAGTTAATCCTGAGATTGAAATTCCTAAGCAGGTAATTGATATTCACGGAATTACAAATGAAGATGTAGTGAATGAACCCAAGTTTAAAGAGCTGGCTCCAAAAGTGAGTAAGATGATTGAAGGTTGTGATCTGGCAGGCTTTAATTCAAACAGATTTGACATTCCGCTTTTAGCGGAAGAAATGTTAAGAGCTGAAGTGAATTTTGACATGAAAGATAGAAAATCCATTGATGTTCAGGTAATATTCCATAAAAAAGAGCCTCGCAATCTGAGTGCCGGGTATCAGTTTTATTGTGACAAAGACCTGAAGAATGCTCATTCTGCGGAAGCAGATACAATGGCAACTTACGAAATTTTAGAGGCTCAGATAGAAAAGTATGATGATATTAAAAATGACGTAAATTTTTTAAGTAATATCTCATTACATAATAAAAGAGCTGATTTTGCCGGTTTTATTTTATTTAATGAAGATGGGGAAGAAATTTTTTCGTTTGGAAAATACAAAGGAAAAAAAGTTGTTGATGTGTTAAGGGATAACCCGGGGTATTATAGTTGGATTCAAAATGCGGATTTTCCATTATACACAAAAAAGACATTAACTAATATCAAGAATAAAACAGATTCGAACAAGCAAATAAATTCTTTAGAGGATTTAAAAAACAAATTCAATCAAAAAATATAGTAATAATTGTAAATCTTAATTACTTATCAAATGATCAAAAATATATTATTGATTCTTGTTTTTTTATTTGTGTCGTCTCTGCATTCTCAAACAGATCCATTGCAAACAAAAGATAGTATTGCACAACAAAAATGGGTAGATAGTATTATAAGTAGAATGAGTGTTGACCAAAAAATTGGTCAATTATTTATGATAGCTGCTTACTCAAATAAGGGTGTAGAACATGAAAAATTCATATCCGATTTAATTGATAAATATCATATTGGTGCGCTAATTTTCTTTCAAGACAATGCCATAAAACAAGCAGTATTGACCAATAAATTTCAATCAATATCTAAAATACCCTTACTTATTGGAATTGATGGAGAATGGGGACTTCAAATGCGCTTAAAGAATACAGTGGAATTCCCTTATAATATGGCACTTGGTGCTATTAGAGATGATAGACTTATTGAGCAAATGGGTACGCAGATGGGTAAACACTTTAAAAGAGAAGGAATCCATATAAATTTTGCACCAGTAGTTGATGTTAATATAAATCCAAAAAATCCGGTTATTGGAAATCGGTCTTTTGGTGAGGATAAGATCAATG
>DAOUPQ010000048.1 GCA_030626085.1 Flavobacteriia bacterium | reverse complement strand
ATTCATAACCCGGAGGTCGGCAGTTCGATTCTGCTCCTCGCTACAAGTAAAACAAAGAAAGCTGAGAATTCAATCTCAGCTTTTATTATTTAGGTACAACATTTAGAGTCATTTTGAAGAAATTATATTTCTAAAATTCAATTATATTTACTTCTTTTTTTACTTTCATAAATTCAGCAATAATTTCTTCAACAATTTGAGCTGCTAGTTTTATTTGATGAATTAAACCCGATACCTGACCAATTTCAAGTTCTCCTTCTTCCAGATTACCTTCAAACATTCCTTTTTTTGCTCTTGCCCTTCCCAGTAACTCTTTTAATTGATCAATACTTGGATCTTTTTTGTATAAATTCTGAACCTGATCATAAAAATTATTTTTGATCAATCTTACCGGAATCAATTCTTTTAATGTTAGATCAGTTCCTCCATCCTCTGTTTCGACAACCAATTTTTTAAAATTGCTATGTGCTGAAGATTCTTTACTTGCTACAAATCTACTGCCAATTTGTACACCATCAGCACCCAAAACCATAGCAGCCAACATACCTCTGCCAGTTGCAATACCTCCGGCAGCAATCAACGGTATTGTAATTTTTTCTTTTACCATTGGTATTAATGTAAAAGTTGTTGTTTCTTCTTTTCCGTTATGACCACCTGCTTCAAAACCTTCGGCAACAATTGCATCAACTCCTGCTTCCTGTGCTTTTAAAGCAAATTTAACACTGCTTACTACATGAACTACTGTAATACCGTTTTCCTTTAAAAAGGAAGTGTATAATTTTGGATTTCCAGCTGAGGTAAAAACTATTTTAACACCTTCTTCAACAATAATTTGAAATATTTCTTTTAAGTCAGGATAAAACAGAGGTATATTTACTCCAAAAGGTTTATCAGTTGCTTTTTTACATTTTTGAATATGCGCTCGTAAAACATCAGGGTACATTGAACCTGCTCCTATCAAACCTAAACCTCCTGCATTACTAACTGCTGAAGCTAATTTATAACCGCTTACCCATATCATACCTGCCTGAATTATGGGATATTTAACATTAAATAATTTAGTAATCTTATTTTGCATAGCTTTTATGACATCTTTATTATTTAAAACAAAAGTAAGACAAAGCTTTCGGAATAAAATAAAAATAATAGATAAAAATTTAAGAAATAACCCCAGAACCTAATAATTCATTACCCTGATACCAAGCAACAAATTGTCCTTCTGTAATTGCAGATTGCGCCTTCTCAAAAACTACAAACAAACCATTTTTGGTTTTAAAAAGTATTGCATCTTCTAATACTTGTCGGTAACGAATCCGTGCTTTTACTTTCATTTCTTCACCATCCATCAATGCCAGATCTGTTCTAAGCCAATGAATTTCTTCATTAAGAACCATCAATGCTTTACGATATAATCCCGGATGTTGTTTACCTTCACCAGTATAAATTATATTATTGTCAACATCGGTATCGATAACAAATAATGGTTCAATGGTGCCACCAACTGCCAAACCTTTTCGTTGACCTTTGGTAAAATAATGCGCTCCCTGATGTTTTCCTACAACTTTTCCATCATCTTTTGAATAGACAAATTTCTTACTAAAAAAATCAAGTTCCTGCTCTTTACTTTCAAACTCAGGTATTTTTCTTTTATAGATTGGTGAATTCTTTGGAATATCAACAATAATTCCTTCTTTTGGTTGTAGTTTTTGCTGTAAAAATTCAGGTAATCGTACTTTGCCAATAAAACACAAACCTTGCGAATCTTTTTTGTCAGCTGTAACCAGATCAAGCTCTGTTGCAATTTTTCTTACTTCAGATTTGATTAATTCTCCAATCGGAAAAAGAGATTTTGTCAGTTGTTTTTGTGATAGCTGGCATAAAAAATATGATTGATCTTTATTGTTATCAACTCCTGCTAATAACTGATAGATCTTTTTTCCATCTTTATAAAATTCCGATTTACAGCAATAATGACCTGTAGCTACAAAATCTGCCCCCAGATCTAGAGCAATTTTCATAAACACATCAAACTTAATTTCGCGATTGCACAAAACATCAGGATTTGGTGTTCTTCCAATTTCATATTCATGAAACATATAATCAACTATACGCTCTTTGTATTGTTCGCTCAAATCAACTACCTGAAACGGAATTTCGAGCTTATCAGCAACCAACATAGCGTCATTACTATCTTCTAACCACGGACATTCATTAGAAATTGTAACTGAATCATCATGCCAGTTTTTCATGAAAAGTCCGATTACTTCATAGCCTTGTTCTTTTAACAAATATGCAGCAACACTGGAATCAACACCTCCCGAAAGTCCAACAACAACTGTTTTCATCTATAGAAATTAGACAACAAAGATAAGAAAAGTGTTAAGGTTTAAATGTTAAGGTTTAAAAAATACTAATCAAAATAATTGAAGTTTTATTATTTTTTAGTTTTGAATGAAATCTTACCAAGAATTTTTTCTAATTCACTTGATTCATTTATTAAAAAATCTAATTCATCTGAATTATTATTAATTTCAATAATCCCCTCAATAATATTTAACCAATAATTAGATTCAGACATTTCTTTCAAAGCAGTGTTAACCTTATGATTAAAATCCGCTCTTGAATAACCTGATTGAGCTTCTTTATAATTTGCACCTGAAGACGTAGCACTTTTTATAAGTTGGTACTTAATTATACTGTATTCGGCTGAATTTGGTAATGTTCTTAAGTATTTAATCACACGAATAGCAAAATTAAATAATCTCCTAGATAATTCATTTTCTATATTCATACACTGTTTACTTTAAAATTCAAAACTAAACACTTTAACCTTAAAACTTAACACTTAGTTCCTTACTCTTTCTTTGGTTTTATTGCGGGTTGTTCAGTACTCACCAATTCGCCATCCACATAGTTTTCCCAGGTGCCAACTCTTTGATCATCTTTAAAGGGACCTTTTTTAATTAGATTGCCTGTTTTTCTACTATAATAGATCGCCATTCCGTTAAGCGTACCATTAGAATAATTAAAATCAAAAATCAAATGACCTTTGATTGCATATTTTTTATAATTTCCTTCTAACAAACCATCTTGGTATGAAGTAACTTCTGTAGGGTTTCCATCAGGGTAAAAGGTTTTATATTCACCGCCTAATTTTCCTTCAATATAATTCTCTTCACTCATAACTGTTTTTCCATCTTCATGATAAAAAAGCCATTTTCCTACTCTGTTTTTGCCACTCATCTGTCCTTCGCTTTCAATTATTCCTTTAACCGTATAAAATTTAACATCTGATAAATCATCATTTTTATGATAATTCTTAACAATAATTGGGAATTCAGTACTTGCAGCAGAAAAATATTTAAAAGTACCGATTTCTTTACCATGTACAAATGTTCCTTGATATCTTACACGATTATTATCATAATATTTTTCCCAAACTCCATCTCGTCTTCCATTATCATCAAACTGATTGACCTCACTTTGAGCAGTTGCAGTAGAAAAAATGATAGAAAATATTAGAAAAATGATCGTTTTATACTGGAAATCTATTCTCATACCTTTATAACTGAAAAATAATAATATTGTTGTTTATTAAAAAACCTTTGCAAAATTAATAATATAGCTATGAATAAACTTTTTTTACTGCTGTAAAAATAGGAAATTTTTATAATTTTGGATTAAAGATTATTTTTAATTGTAATTTATATATTATGCGAGATTCCAATTTTTGGTTTTACACTATTATGATTATTGTTATAGCCCATTTTGTTGTTGGCTTTGGTTATTTAATTTATAAACTATCACCTAAAAAGGAGGATAAAAAAAAGAACAATGATCAAAAGTGATTTAATAGCCGAATTAAATACAATTAAGAATGCAAAGCGTATTTATCGGGATAAATCTACAGAATATGTTTTAGATCATCCTGAAACCTTCCCATTTTTATTACAAGAAGTCTTTAACCTAGTATCACCTTTATCTATAAAAGCTGCATGGATATTAGAATTAGTTTGTGAAAATAATATTCAACTACTCAATCCTCATCTCAATTATTTTATAGAAAATTTGCCTATCATAACAAATGAAAGTGCAATCCGTCCGCTTTCAAAAATTTGTAATTTTATAGCGATAGCCTATTCAAAAAGACAGGATATTAGCTTTTTAGATCAGTTAACCGAATCTCATAAAGAAAAAATGATAGAAATTAGTTTTGATTGGTTAATAAATGATCATAAGGTTGCGGCCAAAGTTTACGCGATGGATACATTATTTTTATTCAGTAAAGAATTTGATTGGATCCGTCAAGAGTTACTACTTGTACTACAGCAAAATTACAGCAAAGGTAGTGCAGGATATAAATCTCATGCAAAAATGATCATTAATGAAATTAATAAATCAACTTTCATTTAAACTTCAAATTATTGAAAGATAACTGCACCGGGTAAAATTCCGGTTTCTATGGTTTCAAGCAAAGCTCCACTTGATAGATTATATAAATTTAGGGCACCTTCACTTTGAAAATCTTTTGCATCAGTTGCATATAATATCCCATTATTAGCTTTTAAACTATAAAAGAAACCATTAATACCTTCAATTGGACTATTAGGTAAAGATGAACTTTGAGCTGCCATTTCATAAACTTTCCCGTTTAGATTATAATAAAGATTATCTAAATAAATTGATAAATATTCAGGGTGTTCATGAAGATCAAAATCTAAAAATTCAACTATATGATTGCTTGTACTAATTTTAGCCAATTTCCCATTACTTTCAAAACCTGTCCAATTTGGTTTTCCACCACATAAAACCCAAACATCTCCTTTATTATCTGCTACTATTGAATTTGGCACATCACCAACAATAAGTGTTTTTGAAACAGTATTAAATTGTAATTCAATTATTTCAACCTTATTATTCTGATTCCATCCTCCCTGTAAATTTACATAAAGATTATTATTAATTATTAGCATATCCTCCGGACCTTCTCCAACAGATACTGTATCTATTATTTCATTTGTTCTTAAATTAATTATTGTAATAAAATCATCATTAGGGTTTAAAGGGTCTCCCCAATTACTAACATATCCTCTATCATTTTCTGCTACAAAATACCTCGGATTGTTAATTCCATTTCCTGAAATAGTTGTAATTTTTTTCATAGTAAAACGATTTGCAACAATAATTTTATGTGAATTATTTACTACAATATATACATTTTCACCTTCCAAAGCCATAAATTGAACAATATTACCCAGATCTTCATTATTGACAGTTTTATAAATATTCTGACTTACAACACCATCTTCCCCTACATGTGTAATAGTTCCAGATCCGTTATTGAATGGCCCTTCATTACTAATAAAATATCCTTTTTCATAATTTCCTTTAGGCAAATCTAGTTGATCATCTTCTGAACAAGAAGCAAAGAATAGTAAAAATGTAAATAATGATGCTGTAATTTTTAATAAATTCATTTTAATCAATTTTATAGTTAATATTTAATTCGAAATTCCGACCTGGCATAGGCCTATATGCTACACTTTGATAATTTTCATCAAACAAATTATTAATTCTAAACCCAATCTTAAGATCGTTTTTAAGAAAGTTCTGACTTATTTCAACATTCGACAACCAATAATCTTCTATGCTTTGAGAGTTTGAGCTTGTTGTAAATACTTTACCTGTATATTGCAAATTGTAATTAAAATATGTTCTTTTATAATTGTAAGATACATTTGAATTTGCTTTGTTATATGGTACATAAATAAGCTGTTTATCAATACTGTCATCATTTGAAACAGTATATGCGTATTGTGCTTGAAATTGAAAATTATGATCATCAATTATCTTTTTATATTTTATTGAAAATTCTAACCCGTAACCTGAAGTTTTCTGAACATTTTTAGGTTGCCAAAAATCAGCTGTAACGGGAACCCATTGAATTAAATTATCACTTTTAATCCAAAATGTGGTTAAGTCAAACTTTGCATTTTTATTTTGAAAATCAACTCCAATTTCTGCTGAACTATTTTTTTCTGATTTAAGATCAGGATTACCTCCAGGTTCCCAATAAAGATCATTAAAAGTGGGTGTTCGATAATTAGTTGAGTAGTTTGCTTTTACCTTAAAATTATTACTAATTTTAAAATTTAAATCAGCTGCATAAATAAACGGTATTTCAAAATTTGATGAAAATCCTTTTCTTGCACTAACGTTATATACTAAATTTGAAAATACTCTGTGATGCAATAGAGCATATACTTCAATATCATTTTGAGAAATATTTGAAATATTACTTCCTTGCCCTATAGAATAGGTATAATCTACGCCTGTATTTAATGATATATTTTTATTAAAAAAATAGTTAAAACTGTATTTAGAAAATAAATTTTGACTTCTATTTTGAGATGAATTTAATAGATCCTTATCAAAATAATAATTATACTCTTCACTTAAATATGCTAATCTTAAATCTGAAATATATTGAGTTCCTATATTTTTCCATGTAAATAGAAATCTGTTATTTTTATTAATTAATTTACTATTACTTGCAGCAGTCAAGGTTCTGGAAGTGTTTCTATCAGTATTCATAAATGAAGTATGTAAGACAATATGATTTTTATCGTCAAAATTCCATCCCAGCGTACTGTGAATTCCATAATTTTTAAATTGACCATTCTCATTTATCAGATTAGTATCTTTAAATGGGTAATCATTTTCGCTCGATATTGCATTCAATGAAATCTTAACAAAATATTTTTCATTACTAACTATACCTTGAATATTGCTTTTAAATGTTTTAAAGCTTCCTCCTCCTAATAAAATCATTGCTTTAGCTTTTTGTTGAAATAAAACTTTATCGCTTAGATTAATTGCACCTCCAATTGCACCACTACCAAATAAAACACTACCTCCTCCTTTTCTAATTTCTATACCATCAAAACTATTTATAGGCAAAGTATTGAAATCAGTCTGACCATTTAGGGATGAATTAACAGGTATTCCATTCCAAAAAACACCGGTATGAGATGCAGAGGTTCCTCTCAAAGATATTGAAGAAACCATTCCATTTCCGTTTTGCTTAAAATATAAATTTGCATTTTTTTGAAGAAAATTTCCCAATGAATTTATCTCATTATTAATAATAGTATCAGTAATTATTTCAACTGTATATCCTGTATTAAATTCAGGTGAAAAATTTCCATACAAGACAATCTCATCCAATTTATTTAGAGAATCATATTGCGAAAAGCCTGCAATGCTAACCGATAAAAATAATATTAAAACTAATTTTCTCATATCAAAAAACATTTTTCCTCCGAAAATATTTAAGATTAAAAAAATTGGCAGGTTTCCTGGCTTGCGTCTTGATGATTGTCTTCCCATCGCAATAATGCGAAAGTGACTTAAAGATTTTCAACAAGCATCACTTAAAAAATGACTGAGCTTACAGTTGCGGAGACAGCTCTCGAGATTAACGAGATTCCCTTTTTCACCTAATTATGAAAATAAAAGATGATACCAACTTTATTGTTGCAAATGTAATAGAAATGACAATCAAAAAACAATATTTTTTTAAAATATTAATCCATGAGATAATATTTTTTGTATTCTTGTCAAAAATATTTAAAAGTGAAAATGAATAAAATTTTTATATTAATCCTTGCTTTTTCCCTACTTTTTTCATGTAAAAATGAAAATAATAATAAATTAAACATTTCAAATAATACTAAAATAGATTCTTCAATTAAATATGCTAAAGGTTTTGATATAGAGTATTTTAAAAATTATACAAAAATAATTATCAAAAGCCCTTATCCAAATTCTGTTAAAAATTATGAATACTATTTGATTCGTAAAGGAAATAATGTGACAAACAATTTAAAGGGTAAAAATATTATTTATACTCCCATAAAAAAAATTGTTGCAACTTCTACTACACACATACCTATGTTAGAATTGTTAGGCAAAGAAAATACTTTGATAGGTTTTCCTCAAACCCAATATATTTCATCAGATAAAACCGTAAGCTTGATAAACAACGGTAAAGTAAAAGAGCTTGGAAATGTACAAGATATCAATACAGAAATTCTTTTGAATTTAAAACCTGAACTAATTATTGGGTTTTCATTGACCAAGGGTAATAAAATGTATAATAATATACAAAATATGGGTATTAATGTAATTTTTAATGGAGATTGGCTTGAAGAAACTCCACTGGGAAGAGCAGAATGGATCAAATTCTTTGGAGCATTATATGATCTAAGAGAACGGGCCGACAGTATTTTTTCAGTTATTGATTATAAATATAATGAAGCTAAAAAAATTGCATCCGAAGCTTTAACAAAACCAAAAGTTTTGTCAGGTGTTCTTTTTAAAGATAAATGGAATCTTCCTGCTGGTGAGAGCTTTACAGCAACTCTTTTTAATGATGCCAATACTCAATATTTATGGAACAAAACGCAAGGAAGAGGTAGTTTAGTTTTAAGCTTTGAATCTGTTTTTGATAAAGCTAAAGATGCTGACTTCTGGATAGGTTCAGGTATTTACACTACTTTAGAAGAAATGAAAAATTCTAATTCTCATTACACTGAATTTAAAGCCTTTAAAAATAAAAATATCTATACTTTCTCAAAAAAAAGAGGTCAAAATGGAGGTGTTATCTATTTTGAATTGGCTCCTATTCAACCACATATTGTTTTACAAGATCTAATAAAAGTTACACATCCTGAGTTATTACCGGATTACACTCCTTTCTTCTTAGAAAAATTAAATTAATTAATATCTATGAAGATTCTTATCTTAGCAAAAAATAATAATTGAAACAAAAAGATTCATATAAATTCTCATTTTTCACCTTAATTATCATATTAATTTTTATATTTTTTTTTAATATTAGTTTAGGCTCTGTTTCCATACCTTTAAAAGAAATATTTGCAAGTATTTTTGGTTACTCATCAAGTAATGAATCATGGCACTATATAATTGTCAATTTTAGAGTTCCAAAAGGTATTACAGCAGTTTTAGCTGGCTCAGGTTTAAGTATCAGTGGATTATTGATGCAAACTTTATTTAGAAATCCTTTGGCCGGCCCCTTTGTATTAGGAATAAGTTCAGGTGCAAGTTTGGGTGTTGCAGTTTTAATCTTAGGAGCTTCTATACTGGGAGGTAGCTTTATCTTATTAGGTCATAATCAAATAGCCATTGCTATAGCTGCAAGTTTAGGTTCATTTATGGTATTAGCATTTGTAATGTTACTCGCAAAACGTGTAAAAAACACAATGGCAATTTTAATAATTGGCTTGATGTTTGGTAGTTTTACAGCAGCAATTATCAGTATTTTAGCATATTTTAGCAGCGCTGAAAACTTACAACAGTATTTGTTTTGGAGTTTTGGCAGTTTAGGTAATTTAAGTTGGAATGAAATTTTAATATTCTTTATAATTTACACTATCGGAATTATTTTGGTTATTCCAAATATTAAATCTCTCAACTCATTATTATTAGGTGAAAATTATGCCAAAAGCATGGGTATGAACCTTCAAAAATCAAGAAATAGCATCTTGCTAACTACAAGTATATTAACTGGAGTTATAACAGCGTTTTCTGGTCCGATTGCATTTATCGGCTTAGCTGTACCTCATATTACAAAACTGGTTTTTAATACTTCAAATCATAAAATATTAATTCCGGCAGTCGCCATATTTGGCGCAATTATCATGCTCATAAGCGATACTATTGCGCAATTACCTAATAGTGAATATGTTTTACCAATAAATGCTATAACTTCATTATTTGGTGCTCCAGTAGTAATATGGCTACTAATGAGAAAACAAAAATTGAGTTGATTAATAATGAAACTAACTAATGAAATAATCAAAATAAAAGATCTTTCAATAGGTTACAGAACCAAAAAGGATAAGCTCATTTTGGCAAACAGCTTAAATTTATCATTATTTCAAGGTGAATTAGTATGTTTAATCGGTAAAAATGGTATTGGAAAATCAACTTTATTAAGAACAATTACTAAAATTCAAAATGAACTATCCGGAGAGATCTTAATTCAAAATAAGAATTTGCATCATTACAAACCTGAAGAACTAGCAAAAAAAATTAGTTTAGTTTTAACCGAGAGAATTCCACAAAATAATTTAACAGTTTATGAACTTATTGCTCTTGGCAGACAGCCCTATACAAATTGGATAGGAACCTTATCAAATTTTGATAAAGAAAAAATTAATTCTGCGATAAAACAAACTGGTTTACAAGATCTAATACACAATAGATGCGATGAATTAAGCGATGGTCAAATGCAAAGAGTAATGATTTGCAGGGCTTTATCCCAAGATACTGATATTATTATCTTAGATGAACCTACAGCTCATCTCGATATTCAAAACAAGATTGAAATGTTTAAACTGTTAGAAAACCTAGCACATAATCTTAAAAAAACAATTTTAATTTCTACTCATGAAATTCAGTTCGCACTGGAAATAGCAGATATACTTTGGCTGATGACTGAAAATGGAATTTTACAAGGAACACCAGAAAAATTAATCAAGAATAATCAGATAAATCAACTTTTTGATAATAATTATGTTTATTTTGATAAAAATTCTATGCATTTTAAAGTAAAATAAATCTTAAGATGAAAAAATTATTATTTCTAGCAATAATCATTACATTCATTTCTTGTGGAACAAGTAAAAAAACAAATCATGTTAATGAAATAGTTAATAATTCTTATGCTGATATTATTTCACATGAAGAACTAAAAAAAAATGTATATCAATTGTCTTCAGATGAATTTGAAGGGAGAAAAACTGGTGAAAAGGGTCAAAAAATTTCCGCTAAATATATAGCGGATCAGTATAGGGATATGGGCATCTCTCCTCCCGTTGGTTATGATAATTATTATCAGAAAATTCCACATGAATTCTTTAAACAGGAATCAATTTCGAGCAGTGAAAATGTTGTAGCTTACATACGTGGAAGCGAAAAACCCGATGAATTATTAATTATATCCGCACATTATGACCACTTAGGAAAAAAAGGTAATGAAATATATAATGGAGCTGATGATAACGCCTCCGGAACATCTGCTGTACTAGCAATTGCAAAATCATTCCAAAAAGCAATAAAAGAAGGAGATGGGCCTAAACGTTCAATTTTATTTATACACTTCACCGGCGAAGAAGAAGGCTTATACGGATCAAAATATTATACCGCCCACCCAATTTTTCCATTGTCAAATACGGTAAGTAATTTAAATATTGATATGGTTGGAAGAATAGATAAAATACATAAAAATAAACCTGAATATATATATTTGAT